>NZ_JBFUGK010000013.1:0-122083 GCF_056402935.1 Polaromonas sp. P3_B1 | reverse complement strand
GTTGAGCACGTCGAGGTGGGCTTTTTCGACCTCGTCGAGCAGCACCACCGAATAGGGGCGCTGGCGCACCGCCTCGGTCAGCACGCCGCCCTCGCCGTAGCCCACATAGCCGGGGGGCGAGCCTATCAGGCGGCTGACGTTGTGTTTCTCCTGGAACTCGCTCATGTTGACGATGACGGTGGATTTTTCGTCGCCAAACAGGATATCGGCCACCGACAGCGCGGTCTCGGTCTTGCCGACGCCCGAGGGGCCGGCCAGCAGGAACACGCCCAGCGGCTGCTGCGGGTCGCGCAGGCCGGACTTGGCGGTCTTGAGCACTTCGGCGATCTGGTGCATGGCGTGGTCCTGGCCGCGTATGCGGCCGCACAGCACGGACTCCATGCGCATGACGCTCTCGGCCTGGTCGCGCAGCATCTTGCCGACCGGGATGCCGGTCCAGTCCGACACCACCTTGGCGACCACGTCCGGGTCCACGTCGACGCGCACCAGCGGGTTGGCGCCCTGGGCCGCTTCAAAGGCCTTGCCGGCCTCGGCGACTTTCTGCGAGAGCGCGTCGAACTCTGCCGGGGTGGCGTTGACGGCCTTGGCCTCCTGGCAAGCTGCGCGCGCGGCCAGCAACGCATCGGCCGCGCTCTTTTGTTTGTCCCATTCGGCTTTCAGGACTTCTGCCTCGGCGGCCAGCGTGGCGACCAGGCCGGCAATGGCGCCCAGTCGCTCGCTGTCGACCGGCTGGTGGTTGTCGCGGTCGCGCTCCAGGCCGCGCTGCTCGCGCGCCAGGGCCTGCATCTGGCGTTCCTTGTCCTCGAGCACGTCAGGCTTGGCGCTTTGCAGCACCTTGACGCGCGCGCAGGCGGTGTCCAGCAGGTCCACGGCCTTGTCGGGCAGCTGCCGGCCGGTAATGTAGCGGCTGGAGAGCTCGGCGGCGGCCACGATGGCGTCATCGCGCATCACGACGCGGTGCACGTCCTCGTATTTTTCCTTGAGGCCGCGCAGGATGATGACGGCCGTGGCAAGGTCCGGCTCGTCGAGCTTGACCGGCTGGAAGCGGCGGGCCAGTGCCGGGTCTTTCTCGAAATATTTTTTGTACTCGGCCCAGGTGGTGGCGGCGATGGTGCGCAGCTCGCCACGCGCCAGCGCCGGCTTGAGCAGGTTGGCCGCGTCGGACGTACCGGCCTGGCCACCCGCGCCTATCAGGGTGTGGGCTTCGTCGATAAACAGGATGATGGGCTTGGCCGAGCCCTTGACCTCGGTGATCACGCCCTTGAGGCGGTTCTCGAACTCGCCCTTGACGCTGGCGCCGGCCTGCAGCAGGCCCATGTCCAGGCCCAGGATGGTCACGTCCTTGAGCGAATCGGGCACGTCGCCGTCGACGATGCGCAGCGCCAGGCCCTCGACCACCGCGGTCTTGCCGACGCCGGGGTCGCCCACGCAGATGGGGTTGTTCTTGCGGCGCCGCGCCAGGATGTCCACCATCTGGCGGATTTCCTTGTCGCGCCCGAACACCGGATCAATCTTGCCGTTGCGCGCCTTGTCGGTGAAGTTTTCGCAAAAGCGCGCGATCGCACTACCCTCCCCGCCTGCTGCGGCCTGGCCGCCGGGCGTGCCGCCTTCGGCGGCGCCGGGGGTTTCCTCTATCGAGGCGCCGCAGGTCGCGCCGAAGCCGCTCAGCAGGCTCTCGCGGTTGAGCGCGCGCAGGGGCTCGGCGTAGTCGCCGGTGGCGTAGTAGCTGGCACGCGCCAGGAAGGCCAGCAGCACGGCGCCGGAACGTATGCGGGCCTCGCCGAGGTTGACCGAGGCGATCAGCCAGGCGTCCTGCATGAGCTCGAGCAGCAGCGGGGAAAACGCCGGCTTGCCGGCGTTGCCGGTGCGCATGTCCTCCAGGGCGCGGTCGATGCCGCGCTTGACCAGCGCCGCGTCCACGCCGTTCTGGCGCAGCAGCAGCGCGATGTCGGCCTGCACGTTGTCAAAGAGCTTGACCAGCAGGTGCTCGACGGTGATTTCATAGTGGCTGCGCGAGACGCACAGGCCCACGCCGTCTTCCAGCGCCTGCTTGGTGAAGGCATTCAGGCGTCCGACCAGGGGTTTGAGTTCGACCAGCAGCATGATGTTTCTCTTTCTCGCGGTGTTTGAAGAAGGGATGCCGAAAATTAAAGGGTGAACTGCACGCGGGTGGGCTGGCGCACGCGCTCGGGCGTGAGCCAGGTGTCCATGCCGAGGCGGGTCCAGTTGGTGGYGGCCGATTCCGGCGCGGCGTCGGCGGCATCGAGCGTGCGCGCGGCGCGGGCGTCCTCGTGCCGCAGCTCGAGCACAACGCGCACTTCGAGCGGGTCTATCAGGTAAAAGCGCACCAGGAACTCCAGCCGCTCATGGCCGGGCGTGCCGGGCAGCAGCTGGTGGAAGGAATCCTCGGGCAGGTCGCTCAATGTGATGGTGATGCTGCCGCTGTAGTCGTCGATCTGGCTGCCCAGGTAAGTCGTCTCGCCGAGCTCATGGGCCTGCTGGCCCAGGCGCAAACGCTGGTCGGCCGGGATGGGCACGTGCTGCAGCGTGCAGCACTCGACCCAGACTTTGGCCGGCCTGAAGGCGTCGGCCAGCAAAGTGTGCAGGCCCGAGGCCGAGCGCGGGTGCATGTTGAAGAGGCCGGCGTAGCGCAGCAGCCCGTCGGCGACGGGCAGGCCCGCGCGCAGGTCGCCGTCGCGCAGGCCGATAAAGGCATACAGCTGGTCCAGCACACCGGCGTCGCCGTCTTCCACCACGCGGTCCTGCAGCCGGTGCTTGCGCCAGGCGTCGAACAGCAGCGGGTACATCGCATGGTGGATGACGTCCAGGAAGTCACGCGTAGCGTGGCGGCCTTCGCGCTCTTCCTCGAACAGGTCTTCGGTGTAATAAGTAGGCAACGGCGAGGCCACGCCGTAGAGGCCGAAGAAGTTGGCCGTGATGCGGTAGCCGCCGCCATCCCGAGGCTCTATGCGCTCGATGTCGTTTTCGGGAAAGCCCAGGCTCAGCCGCGGGCGTATGCGCAGGCTGTCGGTCGGCATGCCGCGCGCCTTGCCGAACAGGCGCAGCAGGCGTATGGCCTGGAAATAGGAGAACCTCTCGCCGTGGGCGAGGAGTTGCTCCTCTACAGCAGCGGCTGCTGACCCAATCTTGGCGGCCATTTGAAGACTGCTCCTGTGAAAGCGTCTTCAAGCTCGACGCGGGTGTAGGAATTGATGCCGGCGTAGTCCCCGATGAAACGGTCGAGGACGCAACCGAACAAATACATGTCGCCTATGCCGGCGAAAAAATCGAGCCGGCACTTGATGCGGATCTGCTGGCCGCGCAGCAGGCTGCCGCGGCCGACCAGCCGCGTCTCGGGCGTGGCGATGACTTCCTGGATGCCGTCGATGCGCCGCCGGTTGGCGGTTTCGGCGCCCTGCTCCTGGCGCTCGGAGAACACATACAGATTGAGCAGCTCGCGCAGGTTCTCGGCGCTGGCGATGGACAGGAAGTTCAGCGAGACATGAGAGATCAGGCGCCAGAGCAAGGCTTCGCCCGAGGGGGGGTTCAGCGGCGCGGTCATGGGCCGGATGTTGCGAAAGCTCATGCGGTCGGGCGAGCTGCTGGTAGGCCGGCTCAGGTCGCCGAGCTTGAGGCTTTCAGGCAGCTGGCGGTTGGTGCAGGTGATGCGCACCGACAGGGTCTCGGGCAGCGGCAGGTCGCCGGGCGGGTAGGCCACCGACAGAAAGACCTCGCTGCCCCGGCCCACCGTGGCCTGGCGCAGCGTGGTGCGGTAGCTCAGGGTGTTGCTGCCGTCATGGCGCAGCATGCCGAAGGGCACGTAGGCGCGCTCGCGCGAAGCCCCCTGCTGGTAGCCGACGACCTGGTCCACCGAATAGATCTGGTAGTGCTGGCGATTGGCGGCCTCGGGCATGAGGCGGTATTCGCTGGCGCGGTGCTCGTGGTTGACCGGGTCGGCCGCGTGCTCGAACAGATTGACCACGGGCACGATGTTGAGCATGAAGCTGTCGCCGCGTATCTCGGGCATCCAGTCGGGGACCTGGTCCAGCAGCACGGAGACCTCGAACAGGGGGCCGGTGCCGCCGGCCAGCGCCTTGTCCAGGCCGGCGATGTCTACAAAGAGGAATTTCTCGGGCAGGACAAAAAACTCCTGCAGGCAGCGATAGCCCTGGAAGGCATGGCTGGGATAGGGCAGCAGCTCGCTGTCGAAGCCGGCCTGGCGCAGGGCCTTGGGGCCGAGTTCGGCCACCGTGCCGTCGCCGCGCGTCAGGCTCACCGCCTTGACGTGGTTGGCCAGCAGCAGCAGCAGCTTGGAGGCTTCGGTGTAACCACCGCCCAGGAAAAGGCGCAGCGAGGGCGTGGCCCATTGCGCCGCGTCCAGCCCGCCCTGCAGCGCGAACTTCAGGACCAGCCGCGGCGCCTGGCCGGCGCCGCTGGCCAGGTGCGCGCTTTGAAGCGAGACCGGTTGGACCAGAAGCTCGGTGCAGGTGCGAAAGCGGCAGGGCGTGCCGTCCACCGGCACGGAATCGATCTTGGTGCCCGCGTCAACGCGCACGCTTTCGGCCAGCATGCCCTTGGGCTCAAAGCTGACCAGGGAACTGGCGGGAATCGGGCGCAGGTAGTGGGGGAACAGCAGGTTGGCCAGCTCCTGCACGAACTCGGGGAATTCGTCGTCAAGCTTCTGGCGCGTCAGGCCCGTGAGGAAGGCGACGCCTTCGAGCAGGCGTTCCACGTCGGGGTCGGCCGAGGAGCCGGCCAGCATGGGCGCCAGCGCCGGGTTGGCCTGCGAGAACTCGACGGCCAGTCCCTTGAGCTTGTTCAATTCATCTTCGTAATACCGATTGAACATGGGGTTCTTTCACTCGCTCGGGGGACTGTTAAAGGGCCGTTGAAATCAGTTGATGTTGACCTTGCCGTTTGCGCCAACCGTGGTGGAGAGCTGGAGCGGAATCTCGCGGTCATCCACTTCAAGCCGGCCTTCCAGCGAAAACCGGATGGACAGCACGTCGGTAGACTCCCGGCTCATCACCACGCGGGGCGACTTGATGCGGGGTTCGTACTTCAGCACCATGCGGCGGATCTCTTCTTCAATATCGCCGGTGGAACCCGCGGTAAGCCCGCCGGCGATATTGGTGAAGTCGGGCACGCCGAAGAGGGGATCAAGCTGCACGCTGCCTTGCCGGGTATTGAGCAAGCGGTGGAGGTGGTTGGTGACCGACCGGACAAGAATATCGACCTGCGTCTGGTTGGTGCGTTGTCCACCTTCTTCCCAGGCCGCTATTCTTTCCAGCAGTCGCCGCTCCTTCACCGTGTTGCTCTCTCTTTACTCAGCCAGGCCGGCGTGCCGCTTGCCCGGCATTACTTCGGAGCGAGCCAGGAATCCTCGGCTTCGATACCGTCCGGCTCAAAGGTCCAGGTGATCTTCTCGTAGGTGAACGAGATGTCTTCCATATGGCCCATCTGCTTGTTGTCGGGGTTCAGGCAGTTGGGCGTCCAGGACCGGGCGTTGGTCAGGATGGCCGAGGACAGCTTGACGGTGTAGTACTTTTCTTCCGTGCCCTTGGGGGAGATACGGTAGAACTCCAGGCTCACGCTCTTGAGCTGCTCGCCCGAGGTCAGGGCCTGGAACAGCTTGGGCGTCGCCTTGTCGATTTCCTTGGTGACGGTCATGGGGCAGTGCACGCGCTTGCCGGTGGGCAGGCCGGTCTGCGGGCTCTTGGGGATCTCGATGACGTGGTCAACGGCTTGCACGAGGATCTTGCCTTCGTGGCCCTTGACCTTGACGGAGCCTTCGATCTTTCCTTGTTTTTCGCCTTCGAGGATGAGGTAGCATGGCATTGGCATGATGGTTTCCTTTTAAGTTGGTACTGTCGTAAAACTGTTTCAGATCCGGCCAAGGCCCCCGCAATAGCAGCTGACACCTATCAGCGGGGCTTGACCCTCTTTACCACCCCGCCCCTTGGCTACCCGGGTGATCTGCACATCTCTTAAACATCTGCTCTGTGCATGACCTGTATTCTGGAAGGCCCCTGTTTCGGGTCCATGTCAGAAGCCAGGCGGCAAAGTTACAACCGAAATAGAGGCGCCTTCCCTGCGGGAAACCGCCCGCCGGCCGTCACTTTTTCTCGAGCTTCCCAACGAGAGACAGGCTGAAGGAAGCGCCCATGTACTTGAAGTGCGGGCGAACCTTCAGGTCGACGCGATACCAGCCTGGATCGCCTTCGACGTCGGCCACGGTGATCTCCGCCTGGCGCAGGGGCCTGCGGCTGCGCACGCCCTCGCCCGGGTTGTCCATGTCGGCCACGTACTGGCGTATCCACATGTTCAACTCGCTTTCGAGGTCGGCACGCTCTTTCCAGGTGCCGATGTTCTCGCGCTGGATCACCTTGATGTAGTGGGCCAGGCGGCTCACCACGAACATGTAAGGCAGCTGGGTGCTGAGCTTGTAGTTGAGCTCGGCCTCCTTGCCTTCCTTGCTGTTGCCGAAGAACTTGGGCTTTTGCGCCGAGTTGGCCGAGAAGAAGGCCGCGTTGTCGCTGTTCTTGCGCATGGTGAGCGCGATGAAGCCCTGCTCGGCGAGCTCAAACTCGCGGCGCTCGGAGATCAGCACCTCCGCGGGGATCTTGTTCTGCAGCTCACCCATGGACTCGTAGGTGTAGACCGGCAGGTCTTCCACGGCGCCGCCGCCCTGCGGGCCGATGACGTTGGCGCACCAGCGGTAGTCGGCGAAGCTGCCGGTCAGGCGCGAGGCGAAGGCGAAGGCCGCGTTGCCCCACAGGAAGCTGTTGTTGCCGCCCGAGACGTCTTCCTTGTAGTTGAATTTTTTGGTCGGCACCGTGTCGGCGCTGTAGGGCACGCGCAGCAGGAAGTGCGGCAGCGTCAGGCCCACGTAGCGGGCATCCTCGGTCTCGCGGAAGGAGTTCCACTTGACGAACTGCGGGCCTTCGAAGACCGAGGCCAGGTCCTTCAGGTTGGGCAGCTGTTCATAGGACTCGACGCCGAAGAACTCGGGCGCGGTGGCGGCGATGAAGGGCGCATGGCCCATGGCCGCGACACTGGCCATGTACTGCAGCAGCTTGATGTCCTGCCCGCCGGGGCCGAACTCGTAGTTGCCGATCATGGCGCCGAAGGGCTGGCCGCCGAACTGGCCGTATTCGGCCGTGTAGAGGTTTTTGTAGAGGCCGGACTTGGTGATGTCGGCCGCGTCCTGGAAGTCGTCGAGCAGCTTGCTCTTGCTCACGCTGAGCATCTGGATCTTGACGTTCTCGCGGAAGTTGGTGCGGTCGACCAGGAACTTCAGCGAGCGCCAGGCCGATTCCAGCTTCTGGTAGTCGGGATGGTGCAGGATGGAGTCGACCTGCGCGCAGAGCTTTTTGTCCAGGTCGGCGATCATGTCGTCGACGGTGGCTTGCGTCACGCGCTCGACCGAGCGCTGGGGCTCGAGCAACTGCGAGACGAAGGCCTGGATGCCGTGGCGGGTGATGGAATAGGCGTCGTCGCCCTGCTTGATGCGCGCGGAGTTGACCAGCTGGTCGAGCAGTGAGCCGCCCGCGTCTTCCGCCGCGCCTGGCGCCGCTTCTGTTTGCTTGTTGGTTTCAGCCATGATGGTTCCTTGGGTGCGGTTCTTTTACTGGTCTTTGACGCCGAGTTCGGACATCAGCCGGGCGCGCACGCCTTCGTCCTGCACCAGTTCCTGGACCTTCTTGCGGAAGTCGGGAATGTTGCCCAGCGGCCCCTTGAGCGCCTTCAGCGCGTCGCGCAGCTCGATCATCTGCTTGAGCTCCGGCACCTTGTCGACGATGGCGTCGGGCGAGAAGTCGTTGATCGAGTTGAAGTCGATGTTCATCGCCAGCACCGCGTCCTTGTCGGCCTTGGGATCCAGCTTGTTGGGCACCGACATGCTCAGCGAAAGTTTTTGCGCTTTCAGGACTTCGTTGAAGTTGTCCTTGTCGATGTTGATCGGCTTCATTTCCTCCAGCGGCGTCTCGTCTTCACGCAAGGTGTAGTCGCCCATGACCAGCAGCTTGAGCGGCAGCTCAACCTCGGCCTTGGCATCTCCCGTGGCGGGACGATAAACAATGTTGACACGCTCTTTTGGTGCTACTGACCCATCGGTTGCCATGGTGGTTTCCTTCGATTCGTGAGGGTTGAGTGGAGGTCACAGCTGTTAAACACCTGTAACAAGTCGAAAACGATAGTACTCGATATCCTTTGATTTAAACAGCCATGTTTCAGCCGTAATACGAGTGAAAAAGAGGGCGCGGGGGCCGTGGGAGCATGCCGCAAAATCAGCCGGGCCAAGCCATGCTCCCGTAGCACGTTTGTGCGACAAAATCATCTGCACCACGGCATAGCGATGCGAGGCGCCACAGTGTCTCGCCTTGCCTGTCGGCAGGGGATAGGAACAACCCTAGGCAGTGATGCGGCAAGGCCGCGATGGAAATATTTGCCTGCGCGTGGCGCGGCAAAGCAGCAACACCGGACACCGCGCCATGCGGCAAGTCTCGGTGAGATGCGGCGCGATCCTCAGTTGAAGGTAACGCCGGCCCAGCGCACCCGGCCCAGCACCGCGAAGTCGCGCTCGGCCGACTCCTGGCCCTGAATGTCGAAAGGCTCGTAGGCCGGGTTGTAGCTGCTGACCCGCAGGATTTTTCCGGGCAGGCGTTGCAGCCTTTTCATGAGCAGTGCGCCATCCAGGCGTATCAGGTGCACGCCCTCGGTCAGCGCATCGCGGTCGCGCAAATCCGCCAGCACCGCGTCCCTTGCATGCAGCCAGGGTTCCATCGACGCGCCCACCACGCCGAACATCGCCAGGTCGTCATGCGCGATGCCCAGGTCGTAACGGATGAACTGCGCATCAAAAGGCCGCATGGCCAGCACGGAGTCGGCGTCGGTGAAGGCAACCCCTTCGGCCTGCTCGCGCAGATCGAAGAGCGGGACATAGATCAAATCATCGATCTGCATGGCGCGCACGCCGCGCGGCACCGTCGCGGACCGCGCCGTCTCCCTCGCTTCACCGCCCAGCAGCTGGGTGGGCGTGGTGTTGTATTCGCGGGCCAGCACCTCAAGCTCGAAGGCGTCGGGCAGGCTGTCGCCGCGCTCCACATTCCAGATCGTGTTGCGGTGCACGCCGACCGCGGCGGCCACGTCGTTGATCTCGCGGGCGCCGCGCGCCGCCCGGCAGCGCTGGCCGAACTGTTGCATGAAAACCGCGCGCGCCTCCGTCCTGACGGTCTTGACCTCGGTCTTGTCCGCAGCGGCTGCCGCGTGGTAGCGGTACCAGGCCACCGGCTCATCCGCCTTGACCGGCGACACCGAGGCGAGCGGATAGGGTTGATAAGCGTTTTGCGGGGCAGGCGCCTCCTGCCCGGGTAGCGCCGTTTCTTTTGTGCTCATGAACACTATTTTGTGTCAATGAACACAGAAATGCAAAGTTAAAAGGGAAACACCTGCCAACCTCGCATAAAAAGATAAACAATATTCATAGTTATGGGCGCCAACAAGCTTGACTTCATGGTTTTCAAGCTGAGAATGGTGGACATGAGCACAAATAAAGCAACAGCCTCACAGGAAGATATGCACCCCGCCGACGTCATTGCTGCCTTGCGCAAGCGCGGCACCAGCCTTCGAAAAATTGCCCAGGACAACGGCTACAGCCATATCCAGCGCGTGCTCACCAGCCCCTGGCTGGCCGCCGAGCAACTGGTGGCCAAGGCCCTGGGCACCACTCCCCAAGCCCTGTGGCCCTCGCGCTACCGCGATCCCGCAGCCAGGGCCCTGGCCTTTCGCCAAACCCGCAAGATCGCCGTGACCATGCCGCATGCGCGCGACAAAGCTTCTGCAGCACCGCCCGGCGCACCCCCTGCAGCACCGCGGGCCCGTACGCGCAGTCCTGACAGTTGAACGGTCGCCTTGCGCGCTATCGTTCCGCGCTATTGAATTGAATGGCTTGAGCTCAGGCGGGCGGGGGGTTGCCACGAGCGGCAGCGTGTGACGCGGCGCCCTATTGCAAGGCGCCGGCCGCCGTGGCGCCCCGATCCACGGGGTCCACCACCACATCGTAGATTTCGTTGATGCGCCAGACAGGGCTTTCATAGGCGGCCTGACCCCGCACCTTGACCAGAAAAGAGCTGCTGCGCTCCGTCGCCTCCAGGGTCAGCTCGCACGAAAAGTCGATGCATCCAGCGTCCGTCGAGATCGCGCTGATCAGTTCATGCTCGGCCAGCGAGAGCCGCTCCTTGCTGTCGCGCGGGAGCAACTGCTCCACCTCATAGGTCCGCATCACGATGGCCGTAATGCGGCCTATCAGCTCATCCACGACCGAATTGGGGTTGGAAACCATCAAAGGATGATGCATTCCCGGCATTCTCCTACAAGGCGCAAAGAGGTGAGCAGCTATATTCATTTGGCGGCTTGTCATGAGCCGCTCCCTCCCTCGCTGGCCCTGCCAGCTTCCACGCCCGGTTTGTCCGGGCTTTTTTTTGCCCGTGGTGCCGGGCGGCAGCGGCACCCAGCTCCAGCGGACACTCCCCCGATGTCCCGCACAATAAGCAATGGGCACAAAAACTCATCCCGTCCTGGTCTGGCTGGTATCCGCAGCGATCTTGTTTCCCCTGTTTTTCCAGCTCTCAGGCGGCATTTACCGCGATCTGGATCCGATTTACGACTCACGCGGCATCCTGTGGTCGCTGCCCCTGCCCATCTCCATTGCGGCCTGCATCCTGGGCATCGCCGCGCATGCGCGTCGTTTCGGGCCGGCCCGGCCGGCGGCGATCTACATCGCCTTCTTCATTGGATTGATCGGGGTGTCATTCGCCTTCGCGGGCGAAGCGCCGAATGGCAGAGCGGCAAAGCTGTTGTACGCCGCGCAAACCTTGTTGCCGACCACGGGCCTGGTTCTGGGCCTCTTGCTTGGCGCTGCACGTGAAACGATTGCCCGGGCCTTCTTCTGGGTGTTGGCGCTGGTTTTGCCCTTGCAACTTCTGGCCGGTTGGTTCCAGGGCGGCTTGATGCTGACGAACTACTTGTATGTGTTCAGCATCTACCAACATATCCAGTTTGTGCCCATTGTGTTTGCGGCGGCATTCGCCTTCGTCACGGTGCACCTGTGGGACAGCCAAAAGGCCTCGATATGCCTGCTGACGGCGATCACAGGGATCTACGTGCTTGCCAGCGGCGCCTTTCTGGCCATCGGCCTTTATGGGGGATTCGTGCTGGTGTTTTTCGGGGAGGCGATATTGAAGCGCTCGAACGGCCATGCGCAGGGCCTCCTGGCCATCGGAGCGGGCATCGCAGCGGCCGTCTTCGCCGGCAGCCTGTATTACGGCCAGGTCAAAGGAGACACGGACAGATTCGGCAACGCCAATGCCTACGTGCAAAAGTTCCGGGACGTGGCCGAAGGGAAATTACCGGGCAACATGGCCCAGCGCGTCAACGACTGGAAGATGTACGGCGGCTGGGTGGCACAGAGCCCGCGCACCCTGCTCTTTGGCCACACGAAGCCGCCTTCACGGGAAGTCATCACCAGTGCGCACAACTGGTACCTCGACCTTGTCTATAACTTTGGGCTGCTGGGGCTGCTGCCCATAGCGGGGCTGATCGGCACCACCGCATGGAAGGGATGGCAACTTCGGAACTCGCTCCCGGCTGCCATCTGGTGCCTGGCGGGCCTGACGGCCTTCATGATCCTGGTCGACAGCAACTTCAAAGTGACGCTCAGGCAACCCTACCCCGGCATATTCACCTATTTCCTGTGGGGCCTGCTGCTCGCGCACCTGCAGGGCACTCCAGGCTCGACGCGGATCGGTGCTCCTCGCCCCGCCGACAGTTAGCGCGCCAAGGCCTCAAGGCGACCAGCGGCGTCCTTCTTGCTCATTTTTCGCAATGCAGCAATGGAAGCAAACTGGCTGGCTCGCGGCCGCGCTTTTCCGCTCTCCCATTTGTAAATGGACTGGCCGGTCACGCCAAGCAGCAGCCCCACCTCGGCTGCCGACAAACCCAGGCGCTTTCTTTGCGCCGCCAGGCCGCCGGCGCTGAAACGAAAGCCGCCGGCGGGCTGTTCAGCCGCAGCACTCGGTGCCGTTTTGCCAACAGCCTTGCCCAGGCGGCTGACCATTTGCTCGAGGGCTGCAATGCGGCGCTTCAGGGCGGCGATGTCGGAACGGTAGTGCGCTGAGGCCTTCTTCAGCTGCTGGGTATCCGCTCGCGTTTCCTTGCGCGCAACACGGGCGATCTCTTCTTTCAGTACTGTGGCGATATTGGGCATGGTCTTTTTTTCTTCCAACGAATGAAAGGGCCATCATAAATGGCCGGGACAAGCCGCCAGGGACTGCAGCCGTGCCGGATGCAACGGGTGCCGATCCGATAGACGCTTTGACTGCCAGAAACGAAAAAGCCCCGATCAACGGGGCTTTTAAGGCATTTCACAGATCAACCTGGATTGTTCTGGATGCAATGTTGGCGGAGAGGGTGGGATTCGAACCCACGGTACCTTGCGGTACGCCTGATTTCGAGTCAGGTACATTCGGCCACTCTGCCACCTCTCCAAGAGTGAACCTGCAATTCTAGCAGGCCCTGGACCCTACTTTCCAGCGGGAGCCAGCACCTTGATGCCGCCCATATAGGGCTGCAGCACCTCCGGCACGGCAACGGAGCCGTCGGCCAGCTGGTAGTTCTCCAGCACGGCCACCAGGGTGCGGCCCACGGCCAGGCCGGAGCCGTTGAGGGTGTGGACGAATTCGTTCTTGCCCTGGGCGTTCTTGAAGCGGGCCTGCAGGCGGCGCGCCTGGAAGGCTTCGCAGTTGGAGACCGAGCTGATTTCGCGGTAGGTGTTCTGCGCGGGCAGCCAGACTTCCAGGTCGTAGGTCTTGGTGGCGCCAAAACCCATGTCGCCGGTGCACAGCAGCATGACGCGGTAAGGCAGGCCCAGCTTTTGCAGGATGGCTTCGGCGTGGCCGGTCATGGCTTCGAGCGCCTCGTAGCTTTTGTCGGGGTGGGTGACCTGCACCATCTCGACCTTGTCGAACTGGTGCTGGCGGATCATGCCGCGCGTGTCGCGGCCGTAGCTGCCGGCTTCGGAGCGGAAGCACGGCGTGTGCGCGGTGAACTGCAGCGGCAGGTCCGCCTCGGCGACGATTTCATCGCGCACGAAGTTGGTCAGCGACACCTCGGAGGTGGGGATCAGGTACAGCGAGACGCTTTCGGCTTCGGCCGCGCCCTCTTGCCCGCCCTTCTTGACGGCGAACAGGTCTTCTTCAAACTTGGGCAGCTGGCCGGTGCCGCGCAACGAGTCCCCGTTGACGATGTAGGGCGTGTAGCACTCGGTGTAGCCGTGTTCCTGGGTCTGCACGTCGAGCATGAACTGCGCGAGCGCGCGATGCAGGCGCGCCAGCGGGCCCTTCATGACGGTGAAACGCGCGCCCGTCAATTTGGTGCCGAGCTCAAAGTCCAGGCCCAGGGGCTGGCCCACGTCGACGTGGTCTTTGACTTCAAAGGCGAAGGCGGCAGGCTCGCCGCCCGGGCCTTCGACGGGGCTCCACTTGCGCACTTCGACATTGCCGGCTTCGCCCGCGCCCTGGGGCACGCTTTCGTGCGGCAGGTTGGGCACAGCCAGCAGCAGGCCTTGCATGTCGGCCTGGATCTGGTCGAGCCGGGCGGCGGAGGATTCGAGTTCAGCTTTGGAAGCGCTCACTTGCGCCATGACGGCACTGGCGTCTTCCCCCTTGGACTTGAGCTGGCCGATCTGCTTGGACAGGGTGTTGCGCTGGTTCTGCAGCTCTTCGGTGCGGATCTGCAGGGCCTTGCGTTCGGCCTCCAGGGCCTGGAAGGCCTCTACATTGAGGAAGGTCTGCGGCGTCTTGCGGGTTTCCAGGCGGCGAATAGCCGAGGGCAGGTCTTTGCGGAGCAGGTTGATGTCTAGCATGGCTTGATTGTATTTGTGGCGCCTTTGCGGGCTCAGTTCAGGCTGGCCGGGTCCAGGTTGGCGCCGCAGATGATGAGGCAGACTTTTTCATCCGCGCGCGGCCGGTAGCGGCCGCTTTGCAGCGCGGCCAGCGGCAGGGCCGCGGCGGGCTCGACGGCCAGCTTGAGTTCTTTCCAGAGCCAGAGCTGCGCCGCGCGTATGGATTCGTCCGTCAGCAGCAGCGCGTCGCGCACATGGGCCTGGGTGACCTCCCACGACAGGCTGCCTATGCGCCTGGCGCCCAGCGAATCGGCGGCGATGCCGCTGACGGCGACGTCCACCGGCTCGCCGGCCTCGCGGGCCTTGTAGAGCGTGGGCGCCAATTCAGGCTCCAGCGCGACGACGCGGCTGCGCTGCTCGAACCAAGCGGCCACGCCGCCTATCAGGCCGCCGCCGCCCACGCTGACCAGCACCGAGTCGGGCACACCGCCCTGCTGTTCGATTTCCGCGGCCATGGTGCCGGCGCCGGCCAGCACTTCGGGCTGGTCGTAGGCATGGGTCAGCAGCGCGCCGGTCTCCTGCTGGCGCAACAGGCAGGCCTTGAGCGCGTCGGCATACGCGGCGCCCGTCACCACCACCTCGGCACCCAGCGCGGCCAGCTTGGCGCGCTTGGCGGGGGGAGAGACTTCGGGCACAAACACTTCGCAACGCACACCCAGCTCACGGGCCGCGGCCGCGGTGGCGATGCCGGCATTGCCGCCTGAGGCCACGATCACGCCGCTGGCCGGGATGGGATTGGACAGCAGGCGGTTGAGCATGCCGCGCGCCTTGAAGCTGCCGCCGGTCTGCAGGTGCTCGAGCTTGAGCCAGACCTCGCCGCATTCCACGCCCAGCGCCTTGCCGGGCAGTTGCCACAGGGGGGTCTGGCGGATGAAATGGCTGTAGCCGGCCTTGAACGTGCGCAGGCAGCGCTCGATGTGGTCGCGATCGGTCATGGGTGAGAGGAATCAGGTGAGTTGGTGGAGCTGGCTGTCGTTGACTTCCAGCATATGGCCTTGCGCGTCCAGCTTCAGGCCCTTGGGCAGCGGGAACTTGATGGTCTCCTCGATGCCGTCCATCTTGCGCACCGACACCGCGCCCAGCGCCTTGATGCGGTCTATTACCTGCTTGACGAGGATCTCGGGCGCCGAGGCGCCGGCGGTGAGGCCGACCCGGCCCTTGCCCTCAAACCATGCTTCCTTGAGTTCGCTGGCATCGTCGACCATATAGGCCTCGGTGCCCAGCTTGGCGGCGAGTTCGCGCAGGCGGTTGCTGTTGGAGCTGGTCGGGCTGCCGACCACAATGAGGATGTCGACCTGCGGGCTCAGCACCTTGACGGCGTCCTGCCGGTTCTGCGTGGCGTAGCAGATGTCCTGCTGCTTGGGCTCGCGCACCTGCGGAAAGCGCTGCTTCACGGCGGCGCTGATCTCCGCCGCGTCGTCCACGCTCAGCGTGGTCTGCGTGACCACAGCCAGGCGCTCGGTCTGGGCCGGGGCGATGCGCCACACGTCGGCTGCGTCTTCCACCAGGTGGATGCCGCTGTCGAGCTGGCCCATGGTGCCTTCGACCTCGGGGTGGCCCTTGTGGCCGATCATGATGAACTCGTAACCTTCCTTGTGCAGCTTGGCGACTTCCACATGCACCTTGGTCACCAGCGGGCAGGTGGCGTCGAAAATCTGGAAGCCGCGGCGCTCGGCCTCTTTCTGGATGGCCTGGCTCACGCCGTGAGCGCTGAACACCAGCGTGGCGCCGGGCGGCACGTCGTCCAGTTCCTCGATGAAGATCGCGCCTTTTTCCTTGAGGTCGTTGACGACGTAGGTGTTGTGCACGATCTCGTGGCGCACATAAATCGGCCTGCCGAATTTCGTCAGCGCGCGTTCGACGATTTCAATGGCACGGTCCACGCCGGCGCAGAAACCGCGAGGCTCGGCCAGCAGGATTTCCTGCGGGAGTTTCTTCTGTTCAGTCATAACACGCCTATCACTTGCACTTCAAACACCACAGGCTGGCCGGCCAGCGGGTGATTGAAATCGAATTGCACCGCATCGCCATCCGGCTTGACCTGCTGCACCGCGCCGGCGTACTGGCCCATGCCGTCGGGCGTGGGGAACTGCACCACGTCGCCGACCTTGTACTGCTCGTCCGGGTCGCCCAGTTCATTGAGCAGCTTGCGCGCCACCCATTGCACCAGCTCCGGGTTGCGCTCGCCGAAAGCCTCGCCGGCCGGCAGCTCAAACGTGGTGCGCGTGCCTTCGGGCAGGCCCAGCAGGCGTTGCTCGATAGCGGGCGAGAGCTCACCGGTGCCAAGGCTCAGCGTGGCGGGCTTTCCGTCAAAGGTGTTGATGATGTCGGCGCCTGGTTTGCCGTCCACCGAAGGCCCGGCCATGCGGTAGTGCAGGGTCAGGAAAGAGCCCTGCTCGATCAGGGGGGCGGCGGAGAGTTCCACAGTGGACATAGGGCTGGGGCTTTCGGGGCCGGCCGCAACGGCGGGCCAATGTTTGTAAACTGCCTCTATTGTAGAAAGGACGGCCTGGCCGGGCCAAACCCGGTTTTTTGGCCTTTTTGCGCGACGGATTCCCTGGCCGCCGCGCCAACCCACAACAAGAAGAGATCGACCCAATGATCCTGAAAGACCTGCCCCAAGACAGCCGCCCCCGTGAAAAACTGCTGGCCCGCGGCCCCGGCGCGCTCAGCGACGCCGAATTGCTGGCCCTGCTGCTGCGCACCGGCATCCCCGGCAAAAACGTGCTGCAAATGAGCCAGGAGCTGCTGGGCACCTTCGGCGGCGTGGCCGGCCTGCTGCACACCACGGCCGCGGACCTGCAGCGTGTCAAGGGACTGGGCGGCGCAGCCAAGCGCTCGCAGCTGGTCGCCGTGCTGGAACTCGCCCGGCGTGCACTGGCCGAAAACCTCCGGCAGAAAACCGTGTTCGAAACACCCCAGGCGGTGCGCGACTACCTCCAGCTGCAGCTGGGCAACCGGCCGCACGAGGTGTTCGCCATCCTGTTCCTGGACAGCCAGAACCGCCTGATCGCACTGGAAGAACTGTTTCGCGGCACGCTGACGCAAACCTCCGTCTACCCGCGCGAGGTCGTCATCCGGGCCCTGGCCCTGAACGCCGCCAGCGTGGTGCTGGCCCACAACCACCCCAGCGGGTCAGCCCAACCTTCTCGCGCCGACGAAGCACTCACGCACAACCTCAAGTCCGCACTCGCACTGGTGGATGTGCGCGTGCTTGACCACTTTGTGGTGACAAGCACGCAGGCGGTTTCCATGGCTGAACTGGGATTGTTGTAAGGTTGGCTCATGAAATCCCCCGCCCTCAAAAGCCTGCAGGACCTCAAGGCCGTCAAGCGGGAAATCGAAACCCGGGCCCGGCTTGAGAAAGAAGCCGCTGCCGCAAAGGCCGCCGCTGCCGCCAAAGCCAAAGCCGAGAAAGAACTTTTCTCGCGCGCCGTTGGCCCCGTGAAGGCCTTGCCCGCCAAACACCTGCCCGGCCACAAGGCGTCATTGCCGGCAACGCAAGCCGCGCCCATCCCGGTGCAACAGCAGCGCGACGAACTCGCGGTGATGCGCGAGGCGATTTCCGACGAGTTCGATGTGGAGACCCTGCTGGACACCGACGAGGCGCTGAGCTTCAGGCGGCCCGGCATGGGGCCTGACGTGGTGCGCAAACTGCGCCGCGGCGGCTGGAGCATACAGGGCCAGCTCGACCTGCACGGCCTGCGCCGCGAGGACGCGCGCGAGGCGTTGGCCGACTTCATCAAGGATGCCCACAAGGTGGGCTGGCGCTGCGTGCGCGTGGTGCACGGCAAAGGTTTGGGCTCACCCGGCAAGACGCCGGTGCTCAAGGGCAAGGTGCAGAGCTGGCTGATCCAGAAACAGGAAGTGCTGGCCTTTGTACAGGCCAGGCCTGCCGAAGGCGGCGCTGGGGCGCTGGTGGTGCTATTGGCGCAGAGTTGAAGCTGTCGCCCCGCTGCCGATTACCTACTCGCCCCTGTTACGCATCCAGTCGGCCGTCTGGAAAAAAGACGCATTGAGCCGCACACGCAGGCCCTCGTCCACCCCGGTCTCACGCATGGCCTGGTCCATGCAGGCCAGCCACTGATCCCGCTCGGCAATCCCGATAGAGCCGCCGCCGGTCTGCTGCGGCATGTGGCGCATGCGCAGGCGCGGATGGCCGAAGCGGTCGGTGTAGTACTGCGGCCCGCCCAGCCAGCCACACAAAAACCAGAACAGCCGCTGGCGAGCATTGTCCAGCGTGCTGCCATGCGCAGCGCGCAGGGCTTTGTAGCCCGGCTCCAGGTCCATCAGGTCATAAAAGCGCTCAACCAGCGCCTTGACGCGCTCCTCACCGCCTATCCAGGCAAAAGGAGTTTCGAAAGGGGGATTTCCGGGAGGACGTTCTTCTATCTGCATGGAGAGATTATCGAAGGAGCAGCGGCCCGATTCAGGCCTAGGGCTAATCCAACAGCATCCTGTCTTCGGTTGTTCTGTATTACTGTCCCCACCCCTTGTGGATGCGCCGAGGAGCGCAGGGCCAGACGGATCAGGGCAAAAACGTGTTTGAGCGAAGCGAGTTGTTTTTGACCCCGTCTGGACCGAGCACCGCAGGTTGCCCGAAGCGAAGCGCAGGGACGCAGGAACCAGGGTCGCCTTTTCTTTGCTTACGTTCTTTTGGCGAAGCAAAAGAAAGTAAGTCGCCCGCCGGGGCGAGACCCGGCTCCGGAACTTAAAACAACAACAGCTTCAAAACGACCAAATGCTTCGATACCTCAGCACGAACGGGAGACAGGGAAGCAGGCTTCGACAAGCTCAGCCCGAACGGGGTAGAGCCCAGCCCGAACGGGGCGAGGTCCATCCCAAACGGAGTTCGGAAGGCGCCCATCACTGCGCCTTCCTAAGTGTCTCCACCACTGGCGTATTCAAAACCGACCTCAACCCCCACCACCCCGCCGCCAAAGCCAACACAGCCCCCGCCAGGCTGCCCATCAAAGGCACAGTCCACGACCCCGTCCAGCTGAACTCAAACACAAACCGCGCCAAGCCCCATCCCACAGCCAGCGCAACGACAGAGGCCAGGAAGCCGGCCAGCAGGCCAACACCCGCCAGCTCGGCCCGCTGCACCTGCCGCAGCAAGGAGGATCGCGCCCCGACCGCCCGCATGATGGCGAATTCGCGGGCGCGTTCTTCGCGGGTGGCGGTGATGGCGGCGAACAGAACGACCAGGCCGGCGGCGAGCGTGAAGCCGAACAAAAATTCCACCGCGCGTATCACCTGGTCGAGCACGCGCTGCACCTGGGCCAGCGTACTGCTCATGTCGACATTGGTGATGTTGGGAAAGGCCTTGACCAGGGTGTTGTCAAAACTTTGCGGGCGCGGCAGGCCGGCGGCAACAGCAGCCGGCTCGGGCGCACGGAAGGCGCTGATGAAAGAGACCGGCACGTCGGCCGGCAGCTTGGCGACCGTGTACATCACAAAAAAATTGACGCGCATCGAACCCCAATCAACCTTGCGCAGGCTGGTGATTTTGGCTTCGCTGGCCTGGCCGCCTATGTCAAAGCGCAGCGTGTCTCCCAGCTTGAGGCCCAGGGTTTTGGCCAGGCCGTCCTCGACGCTGATGGCGTCTTTTTCGCCGGGCGTCCAGCGCCCGCCGCTGGTCTGGTTGTGCGAGGGCATGTCCGCGCTGTTGGAGAGATTGAACTCGCGGTCCACCAGGCGCTTGGCGCGGTCGTCCTCGTAATCGTCGGGCGTGACGGGCTTGCCGTTGACCGCCACCAGGCGACCCCGGATCATGGGGTACCAGTCGAATTTTTTCACGCCGCCGTCGCGCAAGGCCTGCTGGAAGGCTTCGCCCTGCTCAGGTTGCACGTTGATGACAAAGCGGTTGGGCGCATCGGGCGGCGTGGCCCTGCGCCAACTGCTGATGAGGTCGGTGCGCAGCAGCACCAGCAGCATCAGCGCCAGCAGGCCCACGGCCAGCGCACTGGTCTGCACCACGGCGTACACCGGCCGCGCCGACAGCTGTCGCGTGGCCAGTACCAGCCAGCGCGGCGCGGTGGCCTCATGCACGCTGGCGCGCAGCAGCTTGACTGCGGCGAAACTCGCGACGGCAAATACCAGCACCGCGCCGGCAAAGCCGCCCACGGCGATCAGGCCCAGCTTCAGGTCGCTGCTGGCGGCCACCAGCAGGGCCGCAAAGCCCGCCATGCCCACACCGAGCACCGCGAGCGAGGCGGGTTTGAGGTTGCCGACGTCGCGGCGGATGACGCGCAATGGCGGCACCTGGGCCAGCTGCAGCACGGGCGGCAGGCCGAAGGCCAGCAGCAGCGTGAGGCCCATGCCCATGCCGAACAGCACCGGCCAGAACGTGGCCGCCGGCAAGACGGTTTCGACCAGGCCGGCCAGCAGCAGCACAAAGCCGTAGTGCACGGCAAAACCCAGGGCCACGCCCAACGCGCTGGCAAAGAGGCCTGCCAGCACAAACTCAAACGCGTAGGCCAGCGCAATGGTGCGCTGAGGCTGGCCCAGCACGCGCAGCATGGCGCAATCGTCAAGATGCTTGGCCGCGAAGCCGCGCGCCACAATCGCCACAGCGACCGCGCTCAGCAAGGCCGCAAGCAGCGCCACAAGGTTCAGAAATTTCTCGGCCCGGTCCAGCGTCTGGCGCATCTCGGGACTGCCCGACTCGAGCGACTCCAGGCGCACGCCACGCACGCCTGATTGTTCAAAAGGTTTTTTGATTTCCGCGTCGGCCCATTTCACATAGGCCTTCACCGCCTTGTCATCGCCCGCGACGGCAAAGCGGTAGTTGGTGCGGCTGGCGGGCTGTATCAGGTTGGTGGCCTTCACGTCGGCCTGGTTGACCATCACGCGCGGTGAAAAGCTGATGAAACCCGCGCCGCGATCGGGCTCCTGCACGATGATGCGTGTGAGCTTGAAGCTCGAATCACCCAGGAGCAGCGTCTGGCCCAGCTTGAGGCCCAGCGCGTCGAGCAGCGAGGCATCGGCCCAGGCCGTGCCGGGTGCCGGCACCTCGCGCGTGTCGGCGCCGGGCTCTTCGGCGTTGCCGGCCACCTTCATGCTGCCGCGCAGGGGATAGCCTTCGGGCACGGCCTTGAAGGCCACCAGTTTGCTGGCACCGCCGTCGGCGTCAGGGGCGCGGCCCATGGTGGGAAAGGTGACGGTGGAAATGCCTTGAAGGCCCAGTTCGCGCGCTTTGGCGATAAAAGCGGCCGGCGTCAGGCCGTCGCTGCGGATCACGGCGTCGCCGCCCAGCAGTTGGCGCGCATCGCGCTGCAAACCGCCCTTGAGGCGGTCGGCAAAAAAGCCGACGGCCGTGAGCGCCGCGACGGCCAGGGTGACGGCCACGATCAACAGGCGCAACTCGCCCGCGTGCAGGTCGCGCAGCATGGTTTTCCAGCCCAGCTTGAGAAAAAGGGTGTTCATGCGCAGACCATAACGCAAAGTCCGCGTCACTGGGCGATGGCCGGGTTTAGAGCCGGGTTATGCAAACCGCTATGAGGGATCGCTCAGGGCCGCGCGGCACTGGCCACGGTTGCCGGCGCCGCAGCGGCAGCCGGCGGCAGCGCATCCAGGCGCTTTTCCAGCGCGCGCAACACCGGCGCGATGCCCGCGCCCACCCGGATCTGCGGGTTGGAAAAGCCGTCTTCCTTGCCGGCGTCGATCTCGCGCTGCTTGATCAGCGGAACGGCCCGCGCGAAAGCCTGTTCGAAGGAATGCGTCTTGCGCAGTTGCTCGTCAAACACGGCGCGGCCAAAGAAGGTCAGCTCGGAGCGCCGGCCGCAACCGTAAGACGTGTGGGTGGCGTCGGCCGCCGTCATGACCAGCGTGGTGTCTCCGGCCAGGGCATCGGCCCAGCCGCCCGAGAAGCAGGCCGAAATCGCGATCACGCGGTGGCGTATGCCGGACCTGTCGAGCGCCTCGCGGAGTTCATCAGGGCTCACGGGCGGTACTTCCAGCGGCCAGTGAGAGGCGGAGAGCTTGAAGTCACTGGCGCCGTGCGAAGTCATGTAAACCACCAGCACGTCGTTGTTGCGGTCCATGCGCTGGGCGATCGCATCGATGGCGCGCTCCATGTTGAGCGCGGTGGCCCAGGGATGGGTTTGCGTGGTGGTGACGTGGTTGACCAGCTGCACCACGCGGCCCTCGGCGTCAAAGCGCTCTGCCAGCACGCGGCTGACCATGGTGCTTTCGCGCAGGAACACGTCTTCCGCCGCATAGGGCGCGAACACCAACGCGTACACGTCGGTCACACCAGGCCGTTCGCGCGCAACGGCGGCCATGGTTTTTTCCCACAGCGCCTGCTGTTCCTCAAAAGTCTGCTGGCTCAGGTGCAGCCGGGGCCGGTCTTCGGCGTCGCCGCGCGCGGCATAGTCTGGCTGCCAGGTGCGCGCTTCAAACTGCCAGGCGGTCAGGCCGCTGGAAGCCACCAGGGCCGCCGCGAACAAGGCCATGCGCCATGCCCAGCCGGTAAAGCGCGCGACCAGGACGATGGCGGCGCCCAGCGCCCAGGCCGAGAACACCGCATAAAACCCCCAGTACAGCCAGGCCGATGAAAACAACGCAGCCCGGACCCAGCCCTGGGCGACGGATGCGATCAGGCCCTGGTACAGCACGGCGCTGGGCAGCGATGCGAGCAGCCACAGGACGAGGCAGGCGGCAATGCCGCTCGGGCGCCCGGAACCGGCTTCAACGGCCTCGTCCGCTTCCTCGACCGGCGCGGCAGGCGTTGCCGAAACCCCTGCGGGAAGGGCCCACCAGGCCAGGCCGATGAACAAGGCGATGGTCCACCAGCCCGACAGCCAGGCCTGCACATCCATGCGCGCGGGGCCGGCCACTTCCAGCCGGGCCAGGGCCAGTTCCAGGGCCAGCACCCCGGCCGCAATGAGCAGCAGCTGCAGCGGCGAGGGTACGCCCCCGGCTACGCGAGGCCTTAAAAAGACGCCGGCCCGCAGGCCCTCGATCACCCAGCGCAGCAGCGACAGGCTGGTACGCCCTTCTTGTCCTTCTTGCCCTCCCCGCCCTTCATCGTGGGAGGAGGGGATTTCGGGAACGGCGGGAATCGTAGGCTGGACGTCGGCGTCTGTCATGTTGGCGTGGCGGAAAAAGATGCGGGCCTGGCGCCCGCGAGTTCGGGCTGCAGCACAAGCCGCTGCGGGTTGGCATAACAAACAAAACGCTTGTTGGTGGCGCGGCCAATCGCGCACAGGCCCACGGCCTGCGCGACCTGATGGCCCATCTGCGTGATGCCGCTGCGCGAGACCACGATGGGCACGCCCATCTGCGCGGACTTGATGACCATTTCGCTGGTGAGGCGGCCCGTCGTGTAAAACACCTTGTCCGATTTGCTCACGACAGGGCTGTCCTGCATCCAGATCCAGCCGGCGATGGTGTCTATGGCGTTGTGGCGGCCCACGTCTTCGACAAACAGCAGCATTTCGGGGTCGCCGTCCGTCATCGCAAACAGCGCGCAGGCGTGTACCGAGCCGGCGGATTTGTAAGTCGTTTCCTTGAGCCGTATGGTGTTGACCAGGGCGTAGAGCTGGCCCTGGCTGATGCGGGCGTCGGCAGGCAGCACGATGCCGTCCACCTCGTCCATCAGGCCGCCAAACACGCTGCCCTGCCCGCAGCCGGTGGTGACCACGCGGCGCGCGGTTTTTTCCTCGATGTCCTCAATGCCGTGGCGGGTCTTGACGGCGGCAGCGCCCACCTCCCAGTCCACGGTGATGGAGTCGATGTCGGCCACATCCTTGACCAGGCGCTGGTTGCGCAAATAGCCGAGCACCAGCAACTCGGGATGCGCGCCCAGCGTCATCAAGGTCACGAGTTCACGCTTGTCGACATACACCGTGAGTGCGCGCTCTGCCGGGATGGAGACCTGCTGCGTTTCGCCGTATTCGTTGACGGTCTGGACCTCGCAGGTCAGGGGCGCCCTGGCGTTTGTCAGGCGGGGCAAAGGTGATGGCGAAGGCATGCGGCAAGACTACAACAAAAAAGCCGGCCCTTTGCAGCGCCGGCTTCTCGGGGGAGGTGAGAGAACTTCAGGATTTCTTGGCGGGGTTGCCGACCGCGTCCGGTTGTTTGGTGCTGGGCGGGCTGGTGGCATTGCCGGCCGGCGAATGCGCGCCGGCGGCTTCCAGCGGCTTGGCTTCAGGCGGGGTGTAAGCAAAGGGGCCGGGGTCGGCGCAGGCAGGCGCTGGGGTCGGTGGCTTGGTCTCCTTGCCGGCGGCTTTTGCCGATTTGTAATAAGCGGCGGCCACCTTGTCCTGCGTTTTGCAGAGCTGGTAGGCCTCGAGCTTGCCGGTCCAGGCCGTCTTGGCGGCGGCTTCGGCGGCCTTGGCCTTGGCTTCGTCGCTCAGCGGCGGCAGTTTGGCCAGCACCGCGGCCGACGCGGCGGCCAGCAGGCCCAGGGTCAGGAGTTTTTTCATGGCGTCCTCATTTCGCTCTTCAAGCTTGCGCGATCTGGCCGGGTGGATCAACAGGCGTGGTGCTGCGCTGCGCCGGAATGTTGCCCGCCTTGATGTCGTCGTACCAGTATTCGTGGTGTTCCTTCGCCCAGGTCTCGTCGACATAACCGGTGCGCATGGCCTTGTAGGCGCCCTGCATGCCGATGGTGCCCAGATAAATGTGGCCGAGGAACATGCACATCATGAGCACGGTGGCCACGGCATGCACCATGTGCGCGACCTGCATGGTGGCGCGTTCGTAAACCAGGCCGGGCAGCAGCTTGTCGAGCACAAAGCCCGAGGACACGACCACGATGCCGAGCAAGAACACACCGCCCCAGAAGATGAGTTTTTCGCCCGCGTTGAAACGGTTGGATGGCGGTTCCTCGCCGCCCGTAATCAGGCCGCCGCCCTTGGCCAGCCAGTGCAGGTCGCCTTTTTGCGGCCAGTTGTCGCGCAGGAAAGTGAAGAACACGATCACCAGCGACACCGCGAACAGCGGGCCGGCGAAGTTGTGCAGGGTCTTGAGCACCCAGGTGAGCCAGCCGAACAGCAGGCCGCCAATAATGGGCTGCAGGAAGAACTTGCCGAAGGCCATCACCAGGCCGGAGATCGCCAGGATGGAAAACGCGATCGCGTTGGACCAGTGCGCGGCGCGCTCAAAAGGCGTGAAGCGTTCTATCTTGCGGCCGGTGTCTGCGCCGTGGGTTTTGATGGAGCCTTTGCTGAAGTAAAAGATCGCGATCGCCAGCAACACGATCAGGAACAGCGAGCCGCCGTAGGGAATGATCCAGTGGTTGCGCACCTGGCGCCAGGCTTCGCCGGCGTTGGTCAGGCGCGAGCCGGGGTACTGCACAAAAGGCTGAATCAGGTTGCCGGCTTCGGGCGCTTCGCTTTTGGGCAGGCTGCTGTAGCCGGTGACGCCCTCGCCCACCTGGCGCCACATGGGCGCGTTGTTGCCGGGCTGGACCTTGGCGCGTTCGCCGTTGTTTTGTTTGGCGTAATTGGGATCGGCGCTGGCGTCGGGCTTGACTTCAAAAATGTTCTGGCCCTGGATGCCGCTGGTGGCCGCCGGCGCGGCGGCAGGAGCGACAACGCCCTGGGCCTGCGGTGCGGCTGCCGGCGCAGGGGCCTGCGCGGCCGCCAGCCCGGCCAGGCCGGCTGCCAGCAGAAAGAGAACGGGTCGCGCAAGAAACATAAGGCCTCCGCTCGCTATTTCGACGTGCCCGTCTTGGTGTATTCGTTCTGGCTGTTCTGGGCCCGGGCCTTGAGGCCCTGCTCCCAGCTGGCCTTGTCGCCCTTGGTCCAGCCCGGCGCCGCGAAGGCGTTGTCGGTGCCCTGGAAGGCCGCGGTGTCGCTTCTTGCGCCGCCACCCAGGGTTTGCGGTTTTTCGCCGCAAGCGGCCAAGACGGTGAGGGCCGCCGTGAGGCAAACCAGTATCGCGAGGCGCTTCATGATTTGGCTCCCGCGGGCGGCTGGCCCGCTTGTTTGGACCCATAGGCCGTGCCCCAGCCCCAGACTTCTGCCCCCTTGCCGCGCTGCACCACGCGGTTGCGGAAGATGTCGGCGACCACATCGCCATCGCCGGCCAGCAAGGCCTTGGTCGAGCACATTTCGGCGCAGGCCGGCAGCTTGCCTTCGGCCAGGCGGTTGCGTCCGTATTTTTCAAACTCGGCCTGGCTGCCGTTGACTTCGGGGCCGCCGGCGCAGAAGGTGCACTTGTCCATCTTGCCGCGCACGCCGAAAGTACCGGATGCCGGGAACTGCGGCGCGCCGAAGGGGCAGGCATAAGAGCAGTAGCCGCAGCCTATGCAAATGTCCTTGTCGTGCAGCACCACGCCCTCGTCGGTGCGGTAAAAGCAGTTGACCGGGCAGACGGCCATGCAGGGCGCGTCGCTGCAATGCATGCAAGCCACCGAGATGGATTTTTCGCCGGGAACACCGTCGTTAAGCGTCACCACGCGGCGGCGGTTCACACCCCAGGGGACCTCGTTCTCGTTTTTGCAGGCGGTGACGCAGCCGTTGCATTCGATGCAGCGCTCGGCGTCACAGACAAATTTCATGCGTGCCATGGTGATTCCTTATGCTTTCTCGACGTTGCAGACGGTTGTTTTTGTTTCCTGCATCATCGTGACGCTGTCGTAGCCATAGGTGGTGGCCGTGTTGATGGCCTCGCCGCGCACCACGGGCGCCGCGCCGTTGGGGTAGTAGGCCAGCATGTCGGCGCCCTGCCAGCGGCCCGAGAAGTGGAAGGGCATGAACACCGTGTCGGGGCCTACGCGCTCGGTCACCATGGCCTGCACGTTCAGGCGCGCGCCCGTGGGAGTGCTGACCCAGGCGCGTTCGCCGTTGCGTATGCCTTTTTCGGCGGCCACCTTGGGGTTGATCTCGATGAACATTTCCTGCTGCAGCTCGGCCAGCCAGGGGTTGGAGCGGGTTTCCTCGCCGCCGCCTTCGTACTCGACGAGCCGGCCCGAGGTCATGACCAGCGGGAATTTCTCGTGCACCTTGTCGGCGATGTTTTTCTGCTGGATGGTCTTGTACAGCGTGGGCATGCGCCAGAAGGCTTTCTTGTCGTCATGCGTGGGGTACTTGGCCTGCAGGTCGGCGCGGTTGCCATACAGCGGCTCGCGGTGCTGCGGGATCGCGTCGGGGAAGTTCCAGACCACGGCGCGCGCCTTGGCGTTGCCGAACACATGGCAGCCGTGCAGCTTCATGGTGACGCGGATGATGCCGCCGGAAGAGTCGGTCTTCCAGTTCTTGCCCTCGGCCGCGGTTTTTTCGGCGTCGGTCAGGTCGTCCCACCAGCCCAGTTTCTTGAGCAGCAGGTGGTCGAACTCGGGGTAGCCTGTGTTGATCTCGGCGCCCAGCGAACACGAGCCGTCTTCGGCCAGCAGGTTGACGCCGTCTTTCTCAACGCCGAAGTTGGCGCGGAAGTTGCCGCCGCCGTCCATGACGTGTTTGGAGGTGTCATAAAGATTGGGCGAGCCGGGGTGCTTGAGCTCCGGGGTGCCGTAGCATGGCCAGGGCAGGCCGAAATAGTCGCCCGTCGTGTCGTAGCCGGTTTCCTTGTCCTTGCCGCCTTTGGACTTGAGGGTCTTGACGTCGAACAGGTGCATATTGCGCATGTGCGCCTTCAGGCGCTCCGGGCTCTGGCCGGTATAGCCTATGGTCCAGCAGGTCTTGTTGATCTCGCGCAGGATGTCCTCGGGCACGGGCTCATCCATGCCCTTGACCTTTTGCATCTTGTAGTTCTTGGACAGCTCCTTGGCGAAGCCGAGTTTTTCAGCGAACTGGTGCATGATCATGTGGTCGCTGCGGCTTTCCCACAGCGGCTCTATGACTTTCTCGCGCCATTGCAGCGAACGGTTGGAGGCGGTCACCGAGCCGCTGGTCTCGAACTGCGTGGCGGCCGGCAGCAGATAGACCGCGCGCTTGGGGTTCTGGTCTTCGGCCTTGCCGGGCATGGCGGCCATGGCCGCGGTGGCCGAGGGATAGGGATCGACCACCACCAGCAGGTCCAGCTTGTCCATGGCCCGTTTCATCTCGAGCCCGCGCGTCTGCGAATTGGGCGCATGGCCCCAGAAGAACACGCCGCGCAGGTTGGACTCCTGGTCTATGAGTTCGTTTTTCTCGAGCACGCCGTCTATCCAGCGCGATACCGTGATGCCGGGCTTGCCCATCATGGCGGCCGAGGCGTAGCGGCCCTTGATCCAGTCGAAGTCCACGCCCCAGATCTTGGCGAAATGTTTCCACGAGCCTTCGGCCAGGCCGTAGTAGCCGGGCAGCGAATCGGGGTTGGGGCCGACGTCGGTCGCGCCCTGCACGTTGTCGTGGCCGCGGAAAATATTCGTGCCGCCGCCGGACTTGCCGACGTTGCCCAGCGCCAGCTGCAGGATGCAGGAGGCGCGCACGATGGCGTTGCCTATGGTGTGCTGGGTCTGGCCCATGCACCAGACGATGGTGCTGGGGCGGTTCTGGCTCATCATGGTGGCCACCTTGAGCGTGGTGGCCTCGTCCACGCCGCAGGCTTCCAGTACCTTGTCGGGCGTCCACTTGGCCATCACGTCGGCCTTGACCTTGTCCATGCCGTAGACGCGGTCGTTGATGTATTTTTTGTCTTCCCAGCCGTTCTTGAAGATGTGGTACAGCACACCGAAGAGGAAAGGAATGTCCGAGCCCGAGCGAATGCGCACGTAGTCGTCGGCCTTGGCCGCCGTGCGCGTGAAGCGCGGGTCCACCACGATCAGCTTGCAGCCGGTTTCCTTGGCGTGCAGCATGTGCAGCATGCTGACCGGATGGGCCTCGGCCGCATTCGAGCCTATGTACAACGCGCACTTGCTGTTCTGCATGTCGTTGTAGGAGTTGGTCATGGCGCCGTAGCCCCAGGTGTTGGCGACGCCGGCCACCGTGGTCGAGTGGCAGATGCGGGCCTGGTGGTCGCAGTTGTTGCTGCCCCAGAAGCTCACGAACTTGCGCATCAAATAGGCCTGCTCGTTGTTGTGCTTCGACGATCCCACCCAGTAGACCGAGTCGGGGCCGCTTTCCTTGCGCAGCTCGAGCAGCCTGGCGCTGATTTCATTGAGCGCCGTGTCCCAGCTGATGCGCTCGTACTTGCCGTTCACCAGCTTCATGGGGTAACGCAGGCGGTATTCGCCGTGGCCGTGTTCGCGCAGCGCGGCGCCCTTGGCGCAGTGCGCGCCCAGGTTGATGGGCGAGTCGAACACCGGCTCCTGGCGCACCCAGACGCCGTTTTCGACCACGGCGTCGACCGCGCAGCCTACCGAGCAATGGCCGCACACCGTGCGCTTGACTTCGATCTTGCCCGTGCCATCGGAAGTTGCGCCGGGCGTGGCCGCCCCGGCTTTTTTGACCAGGCTCAGTTGCGTCGCGGCCAGGCCCACGCCGACGCCCATGCCGGAGCGGCGCAAAAAGGCGCGGCGATCCATGGTGGGCAGGGCATTGGAGAGGCCTCGCGACAGGCTCTGCACAAAACGCGCGGAGCCGGCGCGGTGCGCGGGATGAACTTGGGACGTTTTTTTCGTGAGCAGCATGAAGCTCTCCGTGGGAAGTGAAACCGGGACTGGGCGCGAATCAGGGAGCCTTCGCGCTAGACGCGCGTGGTCTTGTAGTAGCGCTGGACGTGTTCCGAGAGGCTGTAGCCGCCGCCTTTTTCAGGGGCCGGCTTGGGGGCGGGGAGTTCGGCCTGGAGTGCCGGTGCGCCCGGCAGGGCCACGACGGCCGCTGCGGCCGCGCCCGTGGCGGCGGCACCGAAAAAGAATCCCCGTCGCGAGGGTTTTGGCTGGCTGTCCTGCATGGTGTTCTCCAAGGGAAGGCTTGCTCGGTATGCAACCGTTTGCATAGTACTGTACGTCAGAGGTCCCCTCGCCACAATGGCTTGCCCCTCTCAATCGGCAGGGCTAGGGAAAACGATAGGCCATCATATGATCGCGCGGCCACGTGCTGTCGCATATTGAGAAAACATTCGGGCCCTGCCCACCTCCGGGGGCTAGGCCAGCATGTCGAAGCCCTGTGCCTCGACGCTGACGAAGGCCTGCGTGAAGGCCGCAAGCGCCGCGTAAAAACGTGCCTTGGGGTGTTGCGTGATGGCCTCGCACATCAAAGGCAGCCAGGGCTGCAGATGGCGCGCGAAGAACTCGCGCTGCCGCGTGAGGTTGGCCACGGCCACGTCGTCGCCGGCGATCAGGTAGCGCATGACCTCGCACAGGTAGGCCACGTGGTCCTCGGTCTCGGGCATGGTTTCGTCGCGCGCCAGCCCCAGTGCCGCGATGTCGGTGCGCAGCACGGCCAGAGGCTTTTCGTTGAGGAAGCCGCTGAGGTAATGAGAACCAAAGAGGTACACCTCGGGCTTGCCCACGCCGCCGAACAGTGCGTCGTGCTCCTGGGCCACCGCCTCCCGGCTTTGCGCTCGCGCCGCAGCCACCAGCTCGCCCCAGGGGTTTTCGAGCAACGCGCCCTCGGCGGGTGCGGCCGTCACGGCAACGCGCAGGTTTTCATAAAGTTCGGCCGGCGGCGCGGCGTAATACAACGCGGCCAGCAGGCCGTAGACCTCGGCGCGCGCGGTTTCTTCGTCCAGGGTGGTGGCGGTGAGGGAGGCTGGCGTCATGCGTGGCGTCTGGTGGTGGGAGGCTTAACGGATGTCGGTGATCTTGACTTCGTTCTCGGCGGAATACAGGTCGATGACGCGGCAGTCGCCGCACATCTTGAGGCGGTCGGCCGCGGCGCCCTGGAACATCGCGTGGCCCGCCAGCTTGCCCAGCATGGACTCGATGGCCTTGAGCGTGCCGAAAGGCTTGGCGCAGCGTATGCAGTGGTAGGGCGCGCTTTCATTGAGCACCCTTGCCTCTTTGCGCAGCGGCGTGAGCAGCAGGCGCGGCTGCAGGGTGATGGCGTCTTCGGGGCAGGTGGTGGCGCACAGGCCGCACTGCACGCAGTTCTTCTCGATGAACTTGAGCTGCGGGCGCTCAGGATTGTCCTGCAGCGCACTGGCCGGGCAGGCGCTCACGCAGCTCAGGCACAGCGTGCAACTGTCCACATTGACCGCCAGGCTGCCAAAGGGCGAGCCTTTGGCGGGCAGCGCAATCGCTTCGGGCAGCGCGGCGGGCGCCTGCTGCACCAGGTGGTCCAACGCCATGTCCAGTGTGCTGCGTTTTTCCTGCGCGACGGCAAAGCGCGCCGGGCTGGCGGGCACGCCGGGCCGGTTGCGCGCCAGGGCCTGCAGGCCGGCATCCAGGCCGGCGACATCGCCGGTTTGCGCGCGCAGCAACTGAAAGTGAACGCCCGCATAGCCCAGGCCATTCATGAGTGCTTGCGCCACACGCATCTGCTCCGCCAAGCCCTCCAGATAGGCCGGCGCTTCTTCGTCCGTTACCAGCACAGCGACCTGCGAAGCGCCGAAGGCGATGGCGCTGAGCCACAGGTCCAGGCCAACACTGGCCGTGTGCCAGAGCGCCTGCGGAATCACATTGGCAGGAACACCGCGCACAGCTTTTTGCAGGCGCGCGGCGCGGCCCAAAGTTTCGACGGCCTGCTGGCCGCTGCCCTGGCTGTGAAACAACAGCACGGGTTGCGCACCGCCGGCCTTGGCATAAGCCGACAGCAAGGTCTTCATGCGCACGCCCTGCTCGCTTGCGCGGGGGTAGGCGTAAGTGAGCGCCCCCGTCGGGCACACCGTGGTGCAGGCGCCGCAGCCGACGCAGAGGTTGGGGTTGACGACAATCTGCTGGCGCTTTTTCTCACTGCTGACGGCGCCAGCCGAGCAGATGTCCACGCAGGCATTGCAGCCCACGGTGTCATTGCGGCTGTGGGCACAAAGTTTTTGTTTGTAGGCAAAAAACTTGGGCTTCTCAAATTCACCCACCATGTCGCGCAGCTTGACCACGGTGGCCAGCAGGCCGGGCGAGGCCAGGCCGGCAGAAGCGTCCTGCACGAAATAGCCTTGCGGCGGTGCATGCAGCGTGAACAGCGGCCTGGCGCCCAGGTCCAGCACAAGGTCAAAGGCCTCGGTGAGACTTTGCGGCGCACGGTTGAAATCGATCGCACCGGCCACCTTGCAGACGGCTGTGCAGTCGCGGTGCGATGTGCATTTCGCGCTGTCCACCTGATAGCTCAGGTCGATGGCGCCCTCGGGGCAGGCGGCCACGCAGGCATTGCAGCGTGTGCACAGGTCCAGGTCTATGGCGTTGGTCTTGTCCCAGCGCGCCTCGAAAGCCCCCAGCCAGCCGGTGAGCGCGAGGCGCTCACCGCTGATCACCGGGTATTTGCGCTCCTGCGCGGGAAGGCCCGCCTGTGCCGACGCAGAAACGCCCTGCGCGAAGATCGTCACCTCCAGCGTGTCGGCGACAAGGGCCGCCACCTGCTCGGCCTGGTCCAGCGGGCCGACGATCAGCAAACGGCCGGCACTCTTGTAAGTCACGGTGGCCACGGGCTCGGCATCGGGCAACTGGGCCGCGGCCAGCAGCGCCGCGATCTTGGGTCCGGCGCTGGAAGCATCCTTGCTCCAACCGCCGGTCTCGCGGATATTGACGAACTTGACGACGGAGGTGGCGCCCTGCGTCTGCGAACCGACCTCGGCGAACAGGCGTTTTTCCTGGGTGCAGGCGACCACCACGTCGTCGCCCGACTGCACGGCCTTCTGGAAGGCGCCCGCTTCGCGCCGGCACAGCGCCGAATGCAGCGTCAGGCTCTCATTGAGTGCCGCGCCCAGCACCTGGGGCTGGAGCGGCATGGTCTGGTTGCAGTCGCAAATCAGTGTGGGCATGGTCTGGTTGGCTACCGGCCACGGGAGGCGCGGGTTGGCTGGTCTCTGGCGGGCCGGCGAGCTCGGAGGGAGCTATGTCCGGCGGTTCATAAGCGGACTGTGCCACGGTTTCATCCGTGGGGTTATTGGCGCTTTCCCGTGAAGCGGCTGCGGCGGCTTTCTTCGTCTTTTCATCCTCGTCTTCCTCGTCGCCAAACAGCTTGAGGAACTTCGCGCTGGCCATCTGCCGCAGCATGGACTCGGGGATGGGATCGGATTTGGAGTAGTCGTCGATGTAAGTGTCCAGCCCGTCCATCACATTGAAGTGGGGGTCGGCAAACAGCTTTTTCATGGCCGCGTTGCGCACTTCGGGGCTCACATTGCCGGCCATAAAGGGCTTGAAGTCAGAGTCGCGGGTCAGCAGCCTGGCGTCCTCCAGCGTCAGCACTTTGGGCGGCGCGGCATCGGCCGGCGCCGCTTCGGCGGCCGGCTGCACCTGGGCAGGCGAAGGAACCGGGGCAGGCTCAGCCGGGGCAGGCGCGGCCGCCGGTTCATCCAGGGTCTTGCCCTGGCGCGCCTCTTCCTTGCGGCGCGCCCATCGGCCCAGGAAGCCGGCGGGCTCATCCGCCATGGCTGCCTCCGCCTGAATTTTTGCCGGTGCTCACGCTGGCGGGGTTGCCAAAACGGTCGGCCAGCGACTTGAAGCTTTGCGGGCGCTGCCTGCGCTTGGGCTCCAGCACATGGTGCTTCTCCACAAACTCGCGCAGCCAGGCCACAACCTCTGGCGGCGCGGGCACCTGCTCCACGGTTTCCTGCGCGTCCAGCCAGCGGCCGGCATCGTGGTAGCTCAGGGTGACGATCTGCGGCACGGCGACGGGCTCATCGGCCAGCAGCGCTTGTTCTTCCATGCGCCACACCACCCAGAAGCAGGGCTGCTCAATGCTGGCATTGAGGTAATAGCCTTCGGCATCGTCGGTAAACAGTTCGACCCCAAAGCCCGGGTGCAGCCATCGCTCTTCGCGCTCGTCTTTCAGCAGCAGCCGCGGCGCGGCGCCAAAGCCCTCTTCATGGGGAACGACATCGGCCAGCACCCAGCGCCAGGGCTGCCAGCGGTTGTCGATTCGCTCGCGGCGCATGACCACGGCCACCGAAGTGCAGTGCCGGGTTACGGCGTCTGTGTCGGGGGAGCGCAGCTGGAAATCAGGCATGCCCGCAGTGTACGGCGGGCTCTTGCCTGTCGTGCAAAGACCCTACCGGGCTGCTATCCCTTCGCCATACCCCTGGACGGGCGAGGCCTGCCCGCCGCGGCGTATCGCCACCGCGCAGTACTTGAACTCAGGGATCTTGCCGAAGGGGTCCAGCGCGGCGTTGGTCATCAAATTCGCAGCCGCCTCGTAATAGGCGAAGGGAATGAAGACCGCGCCGTGGGGCGTGCCGTCGTCGCGCCGCACGTGGATGGCGACCTCGCCGCGGCGCGACTGCACGGTGATCACGTCACCGGCCTCCAGCCCCAGTTTCGCCAGGTCGTCGCCGCACAGCGAAGCCGTCGCCATGGGCTCGATCGCATCGAGCACCGTGGCGCGCCGCGTCATGCTGCCGGTGTGCCAGTGCTCGAGCTGCCGCCCGGTGATCAGCACAAAGGGGAAGTCCGCGTCGGGCCGCTCGTTGGCCGGGATGATGTCGGCGGGCACCAGGTGGACACGCCCGTCGTGGGTGGCGAAGCGGTCTATGAAGACGGTGGGCGCGCCGGGGTCGTCTTCGCTCAGGCAGGGATAGGTCACGCTGGACTCGCGCTGCAGGCGCTCCCAGCTGATGCCCGAAATCGCCGCGTGCATGGCCTGGCGCATTTCCTCATAGACGGCCGCCACGCCCGAATGCTCGCCGGCATAGTTCCAGTTGAGCCCCATGCGCTGCGCGATCTGCTGGATGATCCAGAGGTCGGGTTTGGCCTCGCCGGGCGGCGTGATCGCCTGCTTGCCCAGTTGCACCATGCGGTCGGTGTTGCTGACGGTGCCGGTTTTTTCGGGCCAGGCGGTGGCCGGTAGCACCACGTCGGCCAGCCAGGCGGTTTCGGTCATGAAGATGTCCTGCACCACCAGGTGTTCCAGGCTGGCCAGCGCATGGCGCGCGTGGTTGAGGTCGGGGTCGCTCATGGCCGGGTTCTCGCCCATGATGTACATGCCGCGTATCTTGTGCGGGTCGCTGTCGGGCGCGAGCGCCTTGTGCATGATCTCGACCACGGTGTAGCCGGGCTTTTCGTCCAGCGGGGTGTCCCAGAATTTCTCGAACCACGCATGCGCGCCGGCGTTGTCCACGCGCTGGTAGTTGGGGAACATCATGGGGATCAGGCCCGCGTCGCTGGCGCCCTGCACATTGTTCTGGCCGCGCAGCGGGTGCAGGCCTGAGCCGGGCTTGCCGATCTGGCCGGTCACCGTGACCAGCGCGATCAGGCAGCGCGCGTTGTCGGTGCCGTGCACGTGCTGGCTGATGCCCATGCCCCACAAAATCATCGCGCCCTTGGCCTTGGCGAATTCGCGCGCCACCTCGCGCAGGGTTTGCGCCGGGATGCCGCAGATGGGCTCCATGGCCTCGGGGCTGTAGCCCTTGACGTTTTCCTTGAGCGCTTCGTAGTTGCTGGCGCGTTTGCTGATGAAGTCCTGGTCGGCCAGGCCTTCGTCGATCACGGTGTGGATCAGCGCATTGAGCATGGCCACGTCGGTGTCGGCCTTGAACTGCAGCGTGCGCCAGGCGTGCTTGCCGATGTCGGTGACGCGCGGGTCGGCCAGCACGATTTTTGCGCCGTTCTTGGCGGCGTTCTTCATCCAGGTGGCGGCCACCGGGTGGTTGGCCGTGGGGTTGGAGCCGATCACAAAGATCAGGTCCGAATGCTCCACGTCATTGACCTGGTTGCTGACCGCGCCCGAGCCCACGCCTTCGAGCAGGGCCGCGACGCTGGAGGCATGGCACAGGCGTGTGCAGTGGTCCACATTGTTGGAACCAAAGCCGGTGCGCACCAGCTTCTGGAACAAATAGGCCTCTTCATTGCTGCCCTTGGCCGAGCCGAAACCGGCCAGGGCTTTTTTGCCGTGCGTGTCGCGCAGGCCCTTGAGGCTGCCGGCCGAGAGCGCCAGCGCCTCTTCCCATGTCGCCTCGCGGAACACCTCGGACCAGTCGGCGCTGTCGCGGTTCAGGTTTTGCAGCGCCTCGGGGTCCTTGCCCACGCCGGCCTTGCGTATCAGCGGCACCGTGAGGCGCTGCGGGCTGTGCGCATAGTCAAAACCGAAGCGGCCCTTGACGCACAGCCGCGAATGGTTGGCCGGGCCGTCGCGCCCGTCCACGCTGACGATCTTGTTGTCCTTGACGTTGTAGGTCAGCAGGCAGCCGACGCCGCAGAAGGGGCAGACCGAGTCGACCTTTTTGTCGACCACTTGCGAGCCGACCTGCGATTTGGGCATGAGCGCGCCCGTGGGGCAGGCCTGCACACATTCGCCGCAGGCCACGCAGGTGCTGTCGCCCATGGGGTCGTCCAGGTCGAACACGATTTCGCTGTGCGAGCCGCGCATGGCGTAGCCGATCACGTCGTTGACCTGCTCTTCGCGGCAGGCGCGCACACAGCGGTTGCACTGGATGCAGGCATCGAGGTTGACCGCCATGGCGGGGTGCGAGACGTCGGCCGCAGGCTGGTCGCGGCGCAGGGCCTTGAGTGCCGGGCGCACGCTCACGTTCATGCGCGAGGCCCAGTCGCTCAGTTCACCGTGCTGGCCGGGCTGGCCCTCACCCCTGCCCTCTCCCAGAGGGAGAGGGAGTGAAGAGGAATCCAATATCCCAGTCCCCTCTCCCTTTGGGAGAGGGTTAGGGTGAGGGCTCCCCGAATCCGCATCATTCCACTTGTAGCCGGCGTCAGGCATGTCCGACAGCAGCATTTCCAGCACCATCTTCTGGCTCTTGAGCGCGCGTTCGCTGTGCGCCTGCACCTCCATGCCGGCCGTGGCGCTGCGGCAGCAACTGGGGGCCAGCGTGCGCTCGCCCTTGACTTCGACCACGCAGGCGCGGCAGTTGCCGTCGGGCCGCAGGCCGTCCTTGTAGCAAAGGTGGGGAATCTCCACACCGTGGCGCGCGGCGGCCTTGAAGATGGTTTCGCCTTCGTAGGCGTGGACGGTCTTGCCGTCGAGCTTGAACTCGACGGTTTGCGGCATGACCTCGGCGAGTTTGGCGGGGGCGTTCATGCCGTGGCTCCGATCTCATGCGGGAAATATTTCTGGATACTGCGCACCGGGTTGGGCGCAGCCTGGCCCAGGCCGCAGATGGAGGCGTCGGTCATCACGATGTTGAGGTCTTCCAGCGTGTCGCCGTCCCAGTGCTCGGCCTGCATCAGCTGCGCGGCCTTGGCCGTGCCGACGCGGCAGGGCGTGCACTGGCCGCAGCTTTCGTGTTCGAAGAATTTCATCATGTTGAGGGCGGCGTCGCGCGCGCGATCCTGGTGGCCCAGCACCATGACGGCGGCCGAGCCGATGAAACAGCCATAAGGCTGCAGGGTGTCGAAGTCCAGCGGAATGTCACCCATAGCGGCCGGCAAAATCCCGCCCGAGGCGCCGCCCGGCAGGTAGGCATAGAACTCATGGCCCTCAGCCATGCCGCCGCAGTATTCGGCTATCAGTTCGCGCACCGTGATGCCGGCCGGCGCCAGCTTGACGCCGGGATGCTTCACACGCCCGCTCACGCTGAAGCTGCGCAGGCCCTTGCGGCCGTTGCGGCCAAAGCCGCTGAACCACTGCGGGCCTTTTTCGACGATGTCGCGCACCCAGTACAGCGTCTCGAAGTTGTGCTCCAGCGTGGGCCGGCCAAAGAGGCCCACCTGCGCGATGTAGGGCGGGCGCATGCGGGGCTCGCCGCGTTTGCCTTCTATGCTTTCGATCATGGCCGACTCTTCGCCGCAGATGTAGGCGCCCGCACCGCGCCGCAGCTCAATCAGCGGCAGCTCGCAGGGCGGATCGGCGCGCAGCTTGTCGAGTTCGGTCTGCAGGATGGCGCGGCAGTCGTGGTATTCGTCGCGCAGGTAGATGTAGCAGGCTTCCACGCCCACCACCTGGGCCGCGATGAGCAGGCCTTCGAGGAAGCGATGCGGGTCGCGCTCAAGATAAGTGCGGTCCTTGAAGGTGCCGGGCTCGCCTTCGTCGATGTTGACGGCCATCAGGCGCGGCGCCGGCTGTTCGCGCACGATGCGCCATTTGCGCCCGGCCGGGAAGCCCGCGCCGCCCAGGCCGCGCAGGCCGGAGTCTTCCATGGCCTTGATGATGCGTTCGGCGTCTTCCTCGCCGTTGACCACCGCGGCAGCCAGCGCATAACCGCCGTGTTCGCGGTACAGCGCATAGCCGGTGTAAGCGGGCGCGGCATCCGTACCGGCACCGGTCACGCTGTGCTCCGCGAAATCGGCGGCGACAAAAGGAGCTACGGCCTGCGCCGTACTTGCCGAGGCCGATGCCTGGCCAACCGCCGAGACCACGGCCTCCACCGTCGCAAAAGGCACAGCCTGCTGGTGCACCGCGACGGCGGGCGCCTGTTCGCAGCGGCCTATGCAGGGCGCGGCGACCACACGCACATCCTGCGCGCCCAGCAGCGCCGGCAAGCGCGCCAGCAAATCCTGTGCGCCGGCCAGCTCGCAGGCCAGCCCGTCGCAGACCCGCACCGTGAGGCCGGGGGCTTTGCCGTCACCGCGAATCACTTCAAAGTGGTGATAAAAAGTCGCGACCTCATAGACCTCGGCCATGGGGATGTTCATCTCCTTGGCCAGCGCCACCAGGTGCCTGTCGTGCAGGCAGCGGTAAGCGTCGTTGAGCGCGTGCAGGTGCTCGATCAGCAGGTCGCGCCTGTGGCCCGCCTCGGGCCTCACGCCTATCAGCGCGCGCACCTCGTCCAGCGATGCATCGTCGGCCTGGCGCCCCTTGAGTTTGCTCTTGCGGCGTATGCGCTCGCGCATTTCGTCAACCGTGGCGACGGCAACGGCCTTGACTTCGGGACTGCGACCAGGATGGTTCATGAGTGGCTGGGCCGGCGTCCCCGCGCACGGCGCGGGAACGGCTTGGCTTGAAACGGAAAGGTCAGTGAATCAATAACAACAATGAATCAGGCGAAAAACTTGGCCACGCTTTGCAGCGTGCGGTAAATGCCCCAGGCCAGGGGGATGCCCACCGCAAGCCAGGCCAGCACCACCACCGCAGGGCTGACCGTGCCGCCGTTGCCGCCATTGGTGCGATGCAACTCCGAGGCCGCGGCTTTTTCGTGCGCCAGGCGTTTTTCCTCCGCGAGTTCGCTGTCGGTCATGAACCACTTGGGGTTCAGCGGGCGCACCAGCAGGTTGCAGATCAGGCCCACCACCAGCATGCCCACCAGGATGTACATGGTCTGGTTATAGACCTGTTCACGGGGGATGCCAAGGCCGAGCTGGTATTCGCGCATGTAGTTCACCACCACCGGGCCCAGGATGCCCGCCGTGGCCCAGGCCGTCAGCAGGCGGCCGTGGATGGCGCCCACCATCTGCGTGCCGAAGATGTCGGCCAGGTAAGCCGGCACGGTGGCAAAGCCGCCGCCGTACATGCTCAGGATGACGCAGACGGCTCCCACAAACAGCACGATGCTGCCGGCCGCCGCGCTGCCCGGAATGCTGGCGTACAGAATGCCGCCCAGCACGAAGAAAACCACATAAGTCAGCTTGCGGCCCAGCTTGTCGGAAAGGCTGGCCCAGAAGAAGCGGCCGCCGATGTTAAAGAGGCTCAGCAGCGCGGTAAAGCCGGCCGCCACGGTGGCGATGGCTGCCAGTTGGGCCTTGTCGAGCTCGCCGAATTTCTGGTTCAGGCCGATCAGGTGGCCGCCAAAGACTTCCTGCAGCATGGGCGAGGCCATGCCGATCACGCCGATGCCGGCGCTCACGTTCATGCACAGCACCATCCAGATCAGCCAGAACTGGGGAATGCCCCAGACTTTTTTCACGTGCACATGGCGCTGCGTGATCATGGTGTTGGTGGCGGCGGGCGGCGGCGTCCAGCCTTCGGGTTTCCAGCCGGTTTCAGGCACGCGGTAGCCGAAGGCGCCGGCCATCATGAAGACGAAGTACACGACGGCCATGACCACAAAGGTCTGCATCACACCCACGCTGGTCGGCGAGGCGAAATATTTCATCAGGTCGGCGGCGAGGGGCGAACCAATCATCGCGCCGCCGCCGAAGCCCATGATGGCCATGCCGGTGGCCATGCCGCGGCGGTCCGGGAACCATTTGATCAGCGTGGAGACCGGCGAGATATAGCCCAGGCCCAGGCCTATGCCGCCAATCACGCCGGAGCCCAGGATCATCAGCCAGAACTGGTGCAAATAAATGCCCAGCGCCGAGATCAGCATGCCGCCGCACCAGCAGACGGCCGACACCACGCCGGCCTTGCGCGGGCCGGCGCGCTCCAGCCAGCCGCCCCAGGTGGCCGCGGAAATGCCCAGCAGCACAAAGAACAAGGTGTACATCCAGCCCAGGGTGGAGATCTTCCAGTCGCAGCTGGTGGTGAAGAGCTCGGCGATAAAGCCGACTTCAGGGCCGCACTTGATGGACTCCTTGATGCCCAGCGCCTTGGACAGCGGCAGCCAGAACACCGAAAAACCATAGGCCATGCCGATACACAGGTGGATGGCGAGGGCGGCGGGAGGCACCAGCCAGCGGTTGAAGCCGGGGCCGGCAATGATGCGCTCTTTGTCGAGGAGTCCTGACATGTCTTTTATCTCCGTGTTATTGCTTATGAGTACTTCCGCCCTGAACGAGTGCGCGAAGTGTCGCGGCCGCACGGCAACACGGTCAAATTGAATCGAGACATATGTCCATTCAAAAACTAAATAGAGCCCCCACGCTTGCTCACTTCGTGTAGCCGCTGCCCCCCGAGGGGGCGCTGCGCCTGCGGCCCGGCAAAGCCGGTTCCGCGGCCCCTGCTGGTTTAGGGAGCCCTCTTCGACGTGTGGAGGCGTATGAAGCGGAGCGTTAGACGCTCAATAGGCCGCTATGCGCAGCGGCATGACGCAGCCAGCCGGCGTCCTGGGCCAGGGCCAGTGCGGCTTCCAGGGTGCGGGATGGATCGCCGCCCTGAGCCATAAAGCCTATGGTGGTGCGCACCTCGGGGCTGACCAGGGGCAGGGCTTCGAGTTCGCGGTAGCCGCGCACCGCACCCACCAGCGCGCCGGGCATGACGGTGCAGACATTGCCCTCGGCCACCGACAGCGCCAGCGTCAGGATGGAGTTGGTCTGGATCACGGGCTCGCAGGCCTCGCCGGCTTCCTGGAAGGCCTTGTCAACGAGGGTGCGGTTGTGCATGTCACGCGTGAGCAGGCACAGCGGGTGTTTGGCGGCTTCGGCCCAGCTGATCTTGGGGCCGATTTGCATGACATCCTTGCTGGCCTTGGCGGCACGGCGCACGAAGAAATAGTGCTCGGTGTACTGCTTGATCTGGCGCAGGCTGGGTCCGTTGGCGCGCAAGCGGTCGGTGTAGCCCAGGCCCATGTCCAGGGCCAGGCTTTCCAGGCCGGCCTCCAGTTCGTTGGAGCTCATGGAGCGCACCGTCGGCGAGATACCCGGGTAGCGCGCCTGCAGCAGGGCGCAAAAGCGCGCGGCCACCGGCATGGCGGTGGGCACGGCCCCTATGGCCAGGCTCCCCTGCGGCTTGCCGATGCCGCTGTCGAGTTCCTGCTGCAGCAGCTCGCGCTCATGCAGCATGCGCTGGGCGCTGAGCAGCACGCGCTCGCCTTCGGGCGTGAAGCCTTCAAAGTTGCGCCCGCGCCGCACGATGACGGTGCCGAACTCCCGCTCCAGCGCGCGCAGCGCATTCGACAGCGCCGGCTGCGTGATGTGGCAGGCCTGCGCAGCGCGGCCGAAATGTTTGTGCTCGTCGAGCGCGGCCAGGTAACGCAGGGAGGCCAGCAGGTTCATGGGCGAAAGGCCTGGTGCCTCAGGTGTTCTTGCTGATGGTGATGGTGGGGAACTTGGCGGAGAAGTCCTTGGACTTGGCCGCCACGGTGACGGCCATCTTGCGCGCCACGGCCTTGTAGATGCCGGCGACTTCGCCGTCCGGGTCGGCCACCACGGTGGGCCGGCCGTTGTCGGCCTGCAGGCGTATCTGCATGTCCAGCGGCAGCGCGCCCAGGTAGTCCATCTTGTAGTCGGCCGCCATTTTTTTGCCGCCGCCCTCGCCGAAGATGTGCTCGGCATGGCCGCAATTGCTGCAGATGTGCACCGCCATGTTTTCAACAATGCCCAGGATAGGAACGCCGACTTTCTCGAACATCTTGATGCCCTTTTTGGCGTCCAGCAGCGCAATGTCCTGCGGCGTGGTGACGATGACGGCGCCCGTCATGGGCACGCGCTGCGACAGCGTGAGCTGGATGTCACCGGTGCCGGGGGGCATGTCGACGATCAGGTAATCCAGGTCTTTCCAGTTGGTCTGGCGCAGCAGTTGCTCCAGCGCCTGGGTGGCCATGGGGCCGCGCCAGATCATGGCTTCGTCCTGGGCGACCAGGAAACCGATGGACATCACCTGGATGCCATAGTTCTCCATGGGCTCCATGTTCTTGCCGTCCACGCTCTCGGGCCGGCCTTCTATGCCCATCATCATGGGCTGGCTGGGGCCGTAGATGTCGGCGTCGAGCAGGCCCACGCTGGCGCCCTCGGCCGCCAGGGCCAGGGCCAGGTTGACGGCGGTGGTGCTTTTGCCCACACCGCCCTTGCCGGAGGCGACCGCGATGATGTTCTTGACGTTGGGCAGCAGCTGCACGCCGCGCTGCACGGCGTGGCTGGCCATCTTGACCGCGACGTTGACAGAGACGTTGCCCGCGCCCGGCACGGCCTTGACGGCGGCGATCAGGCTTTTGCGCAGGCCGGCGACCTGGCTCTTGGCGGGGTAGCCGAGTTCGATGTCAAAAGACACGTCGTTGCCGCTGATCTGCAGGTTTTTCAGGGCCTTGGTGCTGACAAAGTCTTTGCCGGTATTGGGATCCAGCACGGCTTGCACGGCGTTCAGGACGGCCTGTTGGTCCAGGGACATGGGGGAATACTCCGGTGAATCTGACAAATGGGAGCGGCGCTCTGGCGGCGGCGGGGGTTGGGCTGAAGTCTAACGCCGTGGCGCCGGCCCTGGGGTCTTGGGGGCTTGCCAAGGCGACTTCCGACCGGGGCGACTTAAAATCGCGGGTTAGCCCGATTCTCAAGGCTTTCAAGCCACAAAGCACCCTCCTTATGTCCCAGCGCCAACTGTTCGTCACCACCGCCCTGCCCTACGCCAATGGCAATTTCCATATCGGCCACATCATGGAATACATCCAGGCCGACATCTGGGTGCGTTTCCAGCGCATGCAGGGCCATGCGGTGAACTTCGTGGGTGCCGACGACACCCATGGCGCACCCATCATGATCGCCGCCGAAAAGGCCGGCAAGACACCGCAGCAGTTCGTGGCCGACATCGCCGCGGGCCGCAAGCCCTACCTGGACGGCTTTCACATCAGCTTTGACAACTGGCACTCGACCGACGCGCCGGAAAATCATGAACTGGCGAAACAGATTTACCGTGACCTGCGCGACAACGCCCAAGGTTCGTTGATTGAAACCAAAACCATCGACCAGTTCTTCGACCCTGAGAAGAACATGTTCCTGCCGGATCGCTTCATCAAAGGCGAGTGCCCCAATTGCCATTCGAAAGACCAGTACGGCGACAACTGCGAAGTCTGCGGCGCGGTGTATGCGCCCACAGACCTCATCAACCCCTACTCGGCCCTGTCGGGCGCCAAACCCGTGCTGAAAAGCTCGGAGCATTTTTTCTTCAAACTGTCGGACGAGCGCAGCGTCAAGTTTCTGGAAGACTGGATTGACGGCAACAACACCAAAGGCAAGCCCCGCCTGCAGCCCGAAGTGGCGAACAAAGTAAAAGAGTGGTTTTCCGTCCGGACCAATGCCGATGGCACCCAGAGCGAAGGCCTGGGCGACTGGGACATCAGCCGCGACGCCCCCTATTTCGGCATCGAGATCCCTGATGCGCCGGGTAAATACTTTTACGTGTGGCTGGACGCCCCTGTCGGCTACCTGGCCTCGCTCAAGAACCTGCTGGACAAACGCGGCGAAGACTACGCCGCCTACATGGCAGACCCGAAGCTTGAGCAGATCCACTTCATCGGCAAAGACATCGTCACCTTCCACACCCTGTTCTGGCCGGCCATGCTGCACTTCAGCGGCCGCAAGACGCCCGACAACGTGTTTGTGCACGGCTTCCTCACCGTGAACAACGGCGAGAAGATGAGCAAGAGCCGCGGCACCGGCCTGGACCCGCTCAAGTACCTGAGCCTGGGCATGAACCCCGAATGGCTGCGCTACTACCTGGCGGCCAAGCTCAATGCGCGCAACGAGGACATCGACTTCAATGCCGATGACTTCATGGCGCGCGTAAACAGCGACCTGGTGGGTAAGTACATCAACATCGCGAGCCGGGCCGCGGGTTTTATCAGCAAGCGCTTTGCCGGCCAGCTTGGCGAGGTGTCGGCCGACGGCGTGACGCTGCTGGACGCGCTGCGCGCGGCGAAGGACACTATCGCGCCGCTGTATGAAAGCCGCGAATTCGCCAAGGCCTTGCGCGAAACCATGCTGCTGACGGACCGCGTCAACGCCTATGTGGACCAGAACAAGCCCTGGGAACTGGCCAAACAGGACGGCATGGACGCGCGCCTGCAGGACGTCTGCACGGTGTGCATCGAAGCCTTCCGCCTGCTGACGATTTACCTCAAACCCGTGCTGCCCGCGCTGGCGGCGCAGGTCGAAGCCTTTTTGAAGGTAAGCCCGCTGGGCTTTGCCGACGCCAGCGCCATGCTGGGCAAGGGCCATGTGATCGGCGACTACAAACACCTGATGCAGCGCGTCGACCCCAAGCAACTCGAGGCCCTGTTCGAGCCGCCGCCCCAGGCCGAAGCCGCACCCGCTGCGCCCACCGATTTGCCCGGCGGCGAGGCGCTGGCCCCCGTCATCACCATCGACGACTTCGCCAAGGTCGACCTGCGCATCGCAAAAATCGTCAACTGCGAAGCGGTGGAAGGCTCGACCAAGCTGCTGCGCCTGACGCTGGATGCCGGTGAAGGCCGCATGCGCAATGTGTTCAGCGGCATCGCCTCGGCCTACAAACCCGAAGACCTGGTGGGCAAGCTCACGGTGCTGGTGGCCAACCTGGCGCCGCGAAAAATGAAGTTCGGCATCAGCGAAGGCATGGTGCTGGCTGCCAGCCACGCCGATGAAAAAGCCCAGCCCGGCATCTACGTGCTGGAACCCCTGCCGGGCGCAACGCCGGGCATGCGCATCCACTGACGCACTGACACACCGGGCTTTGACGGCGGCGCTTCTCGCCGGCCGCCGTTAATGGGCCGCTGTATTGATAAACCGCAAGCCGGTGCCTGAACGACCCGAAAGCTCCCTGAGCACATTGCCCATGGCGTGCAGCAACTGCTCGGCATCAGGCTGGCCAAAAGGCGCCTCGGCCACAGCAATCCTGAACTGCAGCATGGTGTTGGGCGGCAGGCTCGGGCTCTCGGCCAGGCCCCGGGCGATCAGGCGCTGCGCCATCTGCGTGAGTTCGTCGCGCGTGAGGTGTCCCTGAAGGATCAGCACAAAATCGCCGTCCCGGTGGCGCGCCACGGTGTCGCCATCGCTGGTCACGCCCGCCACGCAGGCCCCGGCTTGCACCACCGCGCTTTGCGCCGCTTCCATGCCGGAATCCTGCCGGATGTCGATGGCGTTGCCCAGGCGCACGCGCAATACCGCCCCCACGCCCGGGTCGCGCCGCTGCCGTGCCAGCAGGGCATCCAGCCGCTGCAGCAGCACACGGTGGTTGCCCAGCCCGGTCAAGGGATCCACGCGCGTGAGCGCGCCGACGCGGGCCCGGTTGTCGCGCTTTTCGCGGCTGCGCAGGTACAAGGCCACCACCAGCAGGAGAATTTCGAAGGCCGCGCCTATCTGCGCCCCGTACTGCGTGGCCGTGCCCAGCGGCAGCATGCCCTGGGTGCGCAGGATGGGGAAAATCGAACCCACCGTCAGGCAGACCATGGCGGCCAGCACCCAGACCCCCACCATGGGCCGGCGCCATACATACCAGCCGGCCACGCTGAGGTAGACGGCCATGCTGCCCAGGTAATAAGGGGTGGCCAGGTTGAAGGAAGACTTGTTGCCCATTACCAGGAAAGCCGCCAGGATGCCCGCGCCTATCAGCGTCATCAGCAGCAGGCCGCGCGACAGCCAGGGCGCGTCGCGGTCGACCACCATCTGGCGCAAAAAGAGATGCAGCAGCGCGGCGGTGGCCAGCGTCATGGCGACCGGCGCGCTGTCATTCCACCAGGCGCTGCCGGTCCACAGAAACTCGCCGGCCAGCCCCGTCAGCGCCAGTTGGCCCGTGGCCACCACCAGCACGTAGCCGGCGAAAAAAAGATGGATGCTGTCGCGCCAGGAAATGGCGTGGACCGCGCTCATCATCGCGATCAGCAGGACCAGCCCGATGTACACCCCGAGCAGGAGATGCGATTCCTTGGACTGCTCGTGAAAACTGGCGGGGTCCGACAGCTCCCAAGGCACGCTGATGGGATAGTTGTGCGCCACCCGCAGGTAGCTGGGGCGTGTTTCGCCGGGCTGCAGCACGAGCTCGAACGCCGGGGTCAAATGGCGAACCGGCCAGGCCGCAACAGGAATGTCGTCACCCGAACGCTCCAGTTGCCACAAACCGGGGCCGGACGCCGGACGGTACAGGTCCACGCTGTCCATGTTGGGATGGGGAATGGTGAGCATTATCGGCGTGGGCGCACCGACCGCCGGCAAGGCCAGGCGATACCACAGCGCCGCCCCGCCTCCGGTGGGCATGATGTCGTGCGGCTGCACGGCACGCCCTTCACCGGCATCAAACTTGCGTTGCACCTGGTCGAAAGTGAGGGTGCCCGAGCTGTCGACCAGCACCTGCCCCTCGCCCATGACGTCGCGCCCGGTCTTGAAAGGGCCCGGCACCACGGCCGCGGGGTTAGCGGCGGAAATCTCGGTGGGAGCAGCCTCCACGGACGGGGAAACGGAAGCTTCTTGCGCGGCAACCATGGCGTGCGCGAGCAACAACGCCGCCAGGGCGGCCGTCAGCCGCGGCAATCGCCATCCGCACACCCACGAAAAACCGAAAAAACCGGGCAATCACTTCTCCAGGAAAAGCACGCTGGGACACCGGACCCAGGCGCCGTGAAGCCCCAAAGCTTATCCAGTCCGCGAAAGATCGAAAAAAGTTAAAAGTAAGTAATTCGACCTAATAAACCATTATTACTGTAACCAGCCTTTACATTGTCGGCAATGGAAAAATGTCACGCCCAGGACTTCTCAGCGGCATAGGGCTGGCACCACAATCAAAAAACCATGCATTTGCCCGCCTACCTTGCGCCGTTTCGCCCCCGTCTTTTTTCAGCTTTGGCGGGCTATACGAGGGAGCGATTTTTCAAGGATGCGGGAGCGGGCCTCACGGTCGGCATCGTGGCCTTGCCGCTGGCCATGGCTTTTGCGATCGCCTCCGGCCTCAAGCCCGAGGCCGGCATCTGGACCGCCATCATCGCCGGCGCGCTGATTTCCGCGCTGGGCGGCTCGGCGGTGCAGATAGGCGGCCCCGCCGGCGCCTTCATCGTGATCGTCTACGGCATCCTGGAGCGCTACGGCCTGGCCAACCTGCTGATCGCGACCGCCTGCGCGGGCGTGCTGCTGTTTCTGCTGGGCCTGTTCAAGCTGGGCACGCTGGTGCGCTATGTGCCGGTCAGCATCGTGGTGGGTTTTACCAACGGCATCGCGGTGTTGATCGTGCTGTCGCAAGCCAGGGATTTGCTGGGCCTGGTCGTGCCCAAGATGCCGGCTGATTTCTTCTCGCAGATCAAGGTCCTGGGCAGCCACCTGGACAGCTTCAATCCGTATGCGCTGGGCCTGGGCCTGGCCTGCCTGCTGGGCCTGTTCATCTGGCCGCGGCTGTTTGACACGAAGGCGCGCGCCGCGGGCGGCTTCTTCACCATGCGGCTGATCCGCCTGATGCAGGCGGTGGAGGGCGTGCAGCTCAAACGCGCCACGCGCATGGCCTCGCGCATGCCCGGCCCCATCGTGGCGCTGGTCACGCTGACGGCCTTTGCCTACTTCCTGTCCCTGCCGGTGGAAACCATAGGCACGCGCTTTCACGGCATCCCGCGCGCCCTGCCGTCTTTCGCCCTGCCCGACTTTTCGTGGGAGACGGTGCGCTTGCTCGTGGCGCCTACCATCACCATCGCCATGCTGGGCGCGGTGGAATCGCTGCTGTGCGCGCGCGTGGCCGACCAGGTTTCGGGCCTGCCGCGCCACGACCCCAACCAGGAACTGATGGCCCAGGGCGTGGCCAACTTCGTCGTGCCCTTTTTCGGCGGCATGCCGGCCACCGGCACCATCGCCCGCACCGTGACCAACGTGCGGTCCGGCGCCAGTTCGCCGGTTTCGGGCCTGGTGCATGCGCTCACGCTGGCCGTCGTCGTGCTGGCGGCCGCGCCGCTGGCGGTGCATGTGCCGTTGGCGGTGCTCTCGGGCATCCTGCTCTACGTAGCGTGGAACATGGGCGAGTGGCGCGAATTTGCCCGCCTTCCCAAGGCCAGCAGCCACTACCGGCTCATCATGCTGGGCACGTTTTTCCTGACGGTGGTGTTCGACCTGACGGTGGCCCTGCAGGTCGGGTTGATCCTGGCCTGCGTGCTGTTTGTCAGACGCATGAGCAGCCTGTTCCAGGTGGTGGAAGTCTCGCGTGATGCCGACACCGCGAGCTTCCAGCTCTACGGTTCGCTGTTCTTCGGCGCGGTGGCCAAGCTCGATCCCATCCTCACCGTGGTGGAGAGCGCGCCCAAGGGGCTGGTGGTGCGGCTGGACGTGCAGTCACTGCAGTCGCTGGACACCTCGGGGCTGGACGTGCTGGAGCAATTGCACAAGGCCATCGTGCTCCGCGGCGGCCGGCTGGTGATCGCGGGGGTCAATGCCCAGCCGCGCGCCGTGATGGAGCGCACAGGCTTTCTGGGAAAAGTCGAGTCGGTCTAGCCGGCCGTATGGAGCGTGCCTTAACGCGTGCCGCCGCTGGGGCTGACGCTTTCTTCGTCGGCCGATGCCGTGCTCTTGACCTTGAGGTCGGCATCAAACACCACCGTGAAAATACGCGAGGTGCCGGGCGGGTTCAGGTAACGCCAGTCGTAATGCGTCTCCTGTTTGAGCGCATAAGGCGTGACCTTCATGGGCTTGCCGAGCATTTTGCGCACCTGCTCCATGCGCATGCCGGGCAGCACTTTTTCGAAGTTGCGCGGTGTAAGCACCTGCCTGAGCGCGCTCATCTTGCCGTCAGCGCCTATGGTGATCATGTAGTTGACCTGGCCCTGCGGCTGGCGGTTGTATTCAAAGGTGCGGGCGCCGGGCGCCGCGGCCGCGCCGGGTTGGGGCGTCTCGGCCATGTCGGCCGCCTCCCAGATTTTTTCGGGCTCGCCGAAACGGGCACGCACGTCGGCTTCGGTCGCCACCCCTTCTTCAAGTTCGGCGATGCGCTGCGGATCGCAACCCACCAGGCCGAGGACCAATGACAGCAGACCCATACAGGCGAGCATCTTTCTGGAAAAAGGGAAGGGAAACCCCGTTTGGGCCGGTAACAAGGGCGAAAAGGGCGAAATCAAGGAAGGCATGGCGGACCCCGGTAAAATCAGCCCACTATACGTTTCAGGCAGTTTAGACCCCATGGCCCTCCTCAATATCTTCCGCCGCTCCGACTACACCTCCGACACGACGCAGTTCATCGACCAGCTCAAGGCGAAAAAGCCCACGCTGGAGGCCGAGCAGCGCGCCGGACGTGCCCTGCTGTGGGACAAGAACCTGAACCGCAGCGAGCAAGCCGAGTACAGCGAAGCCCGGGTGCCGCAGCAAGCCTACGTCTACGGTACCAGCAACCATCCCAACGGCAAATAAGGGCCTACAGCCCCCACGGTTGCATTCGCTGCTTTCATGTCCCAGCCCCATTTCCCGCCCTCCCCCCAGGAACTGCCGCCGCCCGCCACCCAGGCGCAGCCTGAAGCGGCGGGCACGGACATGCCCGAAGTCATAGACCAGGTCGCGCTGGCACGCCTTTACGGCGAGCCGCTGTTCGCGATGCCGCACGACCTGTACATCCCGCCCGATGCGCTGCAGGTTTTCCTCGAGGCCTTCGAAGGCCCGCTGGACTTGCTGCTCTACCTGATCCGCAAGCAGAACTTCAACATCCTCGACATCCCGATGGCGGCGGTCACGCGCCAGTACCTCACCTACGTCGATGAGATTCGCGCCACCAACCTGGAACTGGCGGCCGAATACCTGCTGATGGCGGCCATGCTGATCGAGATCAAGTCACGCATGCTGCTGCCGCCCAAAAAGGTGGCCGAGGGCCAGGAGCCCGAGGACCCGCGCGCCGAACTGGTGCGCCGCCTGCTCGAGTACGAGCAGATCAAGCTGGCCGCCCACAAGCTCAACGAGGTGCCGCAGTTCGGCCGCGACTTCCTGCGCGCCCAGGTCTATGTCGAGCAGTCGCTGCAGCCGCGCTTTCCCGATGTGAATGTGGTGGACCTGCAGGAAGCCTGGCGCGACATCGTCAAACGCGCACGCCTGGTGCAGCACCACGTCATCAGCCGCGAGGAACTCTCGGTGCGCGAGCACATGAGCATCGTGCTGCGCAAGCTGCAGGGTCGCAAGTTCCTGGAGTTCGAGGAACTGTTCGACGCCGCGCGCGGCATGCCGGTGCTGGTCGTGACCTTTATCGCGCTGCTCGAGCTTTCCAAGGAAGGCCTGCTGGAAGTCACGCAGGCCGAGGCCTTCGCGCCGATTTACGTGCGCCTGGCTTACACGCCGGCCTGAACACCCCTGACTGCCATGTAGCCGACGCTACGGAGCCAGGCGGATTCAAAGAAACCAAAGAAACCCACAGCAGACTGATGTGGTCAATAGGGTTTTATTGAAATACTTTCAGATTTATAGGTTCTAGCGATTAACTTGCTAACTGGCAGCGTTGCGTCCTACTCTTTTCGAGAAGGCATCCGCGCAGGATGGGGCACAACTTAGGACCCCATGAAAACTGCGCGAGGATGCGCCCCTACACCCCGGGGTTTGAAAAAAGCCTTGCTTCCCTTGACAATGCTGGCTCTGAGCCAAGCCCTTCTGGCCCAGCAACTCCCCGGTGCCGGCAGCCAGATTCAGCAGCTTCCTCCCGTTCCCGTTCCGCAGAAAGCGGCGCCGGAAATCAGGATTCAGGAAGGCACAGCACCTGGAAAGGCCGAACCCGGCACCGCCAAAATTCTGGTCAGAAGCCTGCAAGTCACGGGTTCACGTGTATTTTCCGAAGCCGAGCTTGTGGGCCTCACCGGCTTTGCTCCCAATACCGAGCTGACATTGGCCGAGTTGCAGGCCATGGCCGCCCGCATCACCGACCACTACCGGAAAAACGGTTATTTTGTCGCCCGGGCTTATCTGCCTGCGCAAAGCGTCAAGGACAACACCGTCACCATCGCAGTCAGCGAAGGCCAATACGGCAAGATCGTCCTGAACAACCAGACCCACCTGTCGGATGACCTGGTCCGAAACATCCTGAGTGGCGTCAACAGCGGCGATCCCATCACCAACGACACGCTCGAGAAGCGGCTGCTGCTGCTTTCGGACATTCCCGGGGTCAAGATCAAGTCAACACTGGTGCCCGGGGAAACGCCCGGCAGTTCCGACCTGCTGGTCGACATCACGCCAGGCCAGCGCATCAGCGGCAGCGTGGACGTGGACAACGCCGGAAACCGCTACACCGGCGAATACCGCCTGGGCGCCACGGTCAACATCAACAACCTGCTGGGCCAGGGCGACGTCGCCAGTTTTCGGGGGGTAACGTCCGGTTCAGGGCTGAACTACGGGCGCGCGTCCTACCAGCTTCAGCTGGGCAAAGCCACGGTTGGCGTGGCCTACAGCCGCCTCGCCTATGAACTGGGCAAGGAATTTACCCCCCTGCAGGCCAACGGCACGGCGGAAATTGCGAGCATCTACGCAAGCTATCCATTGATTCGCTCACGCAACACCAATCTGAACGCCGGCCTCAACTACGACCACCGGATCTTTCAGGACCGGGTGGATGTGGTCCCCTCGGTCGTCGACAAGAAGGCGAACGTCGTCACGGCAAGTCTCTACGGGAGCCACCTTGACAACCTGGGCGGTGGCGGAATGAACGCTTTTTCTCTGGGACTGTCTGCCGGCAACCTGGATATTGAAACGCCTGCTGCTCTGGCGGCCGATGCAACCAGTGCGCGCACCAACGGCTCCTACGGCAAGCTTGCTTTCGGTGCGAGCCGGCTGCAGCGCGTCACCGACACCCTTTCCTTTTACGCGGGCGTCAACGGACAACTGGCCTCCAAAAATCTGGACTCTTCCGAGAAGATGGTACTGGGCGGCATGGATGGCGTCAGGGCCTATCCGCAGGGCGAAGCCTTTGGCGACCAGGGATACATCGTCACCCTGGAAGCCCGCCTGCTGCTACCCAAACCAGAAAGTTTGCCCGGCCAGTTTCACCTGATCGGCTTCGTTGACGGAGGCAGCGCCACCATCAACAAAAAACCGTGGGCGGCAGGCGACAACCACCGCAGCCTGGGCGCTTATGGCGTGGGGCTGACCTGGGGCGAGCCTGGCAATTTTGCGATCCGGACCTACTACGCACGCAAGCTCGGTGACTCGGCCGCCACCTCGGCACCAGATAAATCGGGGCGATTCTGGATCCAGGCCATCAAGTATTTTTAAGTGCGGCGACCGAGCACCCCACACCCAGCAAGCTTTTGAAGGACGCACCATGAACCACATCTACAGAACCATCTGGAACGCCAGTTCCCGCGCCTTTGTCGCCGTCGCCGAAAACGCCAGCGGTCAGGGGAAACAAAACGCGTGCACTGCGGCGGGCAGCGCACGCCCTTCTTTTGCGGTCAATCTGCTGTCAGCGTGCCTGATGCTCGGGTTCGGCGGCGCGGCCCTTGCCCTGCCCACCGACGGCGTGGTTGCGGCCGGCTCGGCCATCATTTCCAGCACAGGCTCTACCACCACCATCAACCAGGCCACCGCTAACACGGTGATCAACTGGCAAAGCTTTGGCATTGCAGCCGGTCAAACCGTGCAGTTTGTGCAGCCTGGGGCCAACTCCGTCGCACTCAACCGCGTGCTGGGGGCGGACGCATCCAGCATTCTGGGCAACCTGTCGGCCAACGGCAAGGTCTTTCTGCTCAATCCCAACGGGATCCTGTTCGGCGCCGGTTCACAGGTCAACGTTGGCGGCCTTGTCGCCACGACCATGAGCCTGAGCGACGCCAAATTCATGGCGGGTGACCACAGCTTCACCAATGCGGGCAATGGATCGGTGGTCAACCAGGGCACGATCAATGCAGCCGATGGAGGGTACGTGGCCCTGATGGGCAAAACAGTCATCAACCAGGGCGTCATCACCGCGCGCCTGGGAAGCGTGGCTCTGGCCGGCGGCCAGGCAGCCACGCTCGACCTGGCCGGTGACGGTATGCTGCGCGTGTCCGTGGCGCAAGGCGCTGTCAACGCGCTGGTGGAAAACGGCGGCATGATCCGCGCCGACGGCGGCAAGGTACTGATGACCACGCAGGCGGCGGGCGGCCTTCTTCATACCGCGGTAAACAACACCGGCGTCATCCAGGCGCAAACCATCGGAAGCCGCAACGGCACCATTTTGCTCCTCGGCGATATGGATTCCGGCACGATGAATGTGGCCGGCACGCTGGACGCCAGCGCACCGAACGGAGGTGACGGCGGCTTCATAGAAACCTCGGCCGGCACAGTAAACATTGGGAGCGGGGTGCGCACGACAGCCGCTCCTTTCGGCCTGACTGGCACCTGGCTCATCGACCCTCAAAACTTCATCATCGGCCTGGGTGGAAATTATTCCAATATTCAGCTTGGCTTTGACCTGGTCAACAGCAACATCACCATCGTCACGCCACCTGGGGCCGGTGAGGGAGATATTTTTGTCAACGGCCCAGTGACCTGGACCGCCGCCGGCGCCCCGACCACCTTGACACTCAACGCTGACCGTGACGTCAATATCAATTCGACGATAACGGCCACCAACGGCAATCTGGCCGTGTGCTGCGGACGCGACGTCAACGTGAATGCGGCCATTTCAGTGACCGATGCAAGCGTCTTGCTGTCCGCAGGCCGCAACGTGAACCAGAACGCGGCTATCACCATGGTCAGGGGCAACCTGGAGATGTGCGCGGCCAATGATGTCAACGTCAACGCCAAAATCGCGATGACCAATGGCAATGCCGACATCACCCGAAGCTTGGGCCTGCCCCTCGGCCTGACCCTGATCGCCGATACGGACGGAACGGGGCCGGGTGCTGCGGGAGGCACTGTGAACATGAACGTCACTGGCGCCAGTCGCCCGAGTATCACGGGCACAGCGGGGACCGCTGCACCGGTCACCATCCACTACAACCCGGTCTCGTACGCGGCGCCCACGGATTACTTGCCGAAGTTCATACTGGTCGACAGCACGCTGACCCAGCGCATGCTAGTGTTCCCTGAAGTCACCAAAACCTACGACGGAACCACCGCCGCCACCCTCGTGTCCCTGAAAGGGAATCCGGCAGGGGTCAGCCTGGTGGCCGATCCGGGCAGCACCGCCACGTTCAACAGCGCAGACCCGGGAACCGGGAAAACCGTGACCTTTACCGGCTACCGGCTGGTCGGTCCCAACGCTGCCCAATATGCGCTGGCTACAACCTGCTGCGGACCGATTGTCAGCAAAACCACAGGGACCATCAGTCCTTCGGCTCTTGTACCTCCTGGGGCTCTGGCAGCTCTTGGGGCCACCTCTCCCTTCCGGGGCATGACCGTGGTGGCAATGGCGGGCGCTTTCCCTCTGGACCTGATGCCCACACCCTACGCCACCAACGACGATGTGTTCCTGGCACTGGCGGAAGAAAAAGAGGTGGTGCCGGCGGCCATTCCGCTCATCCAGCCCCAACCTTACGTCGCCCGGCGCTACGCCCCCAAACCGGAACGCAACTAGCCATCAAGCCCGGACCCCGGCACACACCCCATGTCACTTCCATCGCTTGCAAGTCCTCGCGTATCCCTGGCCAGCGCCGCCAGGACACTCACTGCACAGGGAATGTGCGTCGCCGCACTGCTGAGCGTGTCGGCCTTCCAGGGCGCATGGGCCGCCGGTGAGGCTTCCCCCTCCGCACGCAAACATGCCAGCTTCGGGCAACAACAAGTGTCCAGGGAAGTGGCCGGGCTGGCTGCATGGATTGTGGACTCGGCCGACAACCGGGGCATGCCCTTCATGATTGTCGACAAGGTCAACGCGCAGGTCTTTGTCCTTGACAAGAGTGGACAACTCACAGGCGCAGCGCCGGCCCTGCTGGGCCTGGCACGCGGCGACGACTCCACGCCGGGCATTGGCGAGCGCAAGCTTTCCACCATCCTGGCGCACGAACGCACCACACCGGCCGGCCGGTTTGTCGCTTCGCTGGCCCGCAATCTTCACGGCGTGGAAATACTCTGGATTGACTACGCCACCTCCATCTCCCTGCACAGAGTGGTAAAGGGAACGCCCGCCGAACAGCGCGCCCAGCGCCTGGCCAGCGCCACCCCTGCAGACAACCGTGTCACCTTTGGCTGCATCAATGTCCCTGTCAGTTTTTACGACAGGGTGGTCAACCCAGCCTTCACCGGCACCGACGGCGTCGTGTACATCCTGCCCGAGACCCGGACCGCTCGCGATGTTTTCGGATCCTATGAGGTTGACGAAAGCGCGCAGCCGCCGGCTCCCCTCGCGCCGCGCTGACCTTCCCGCCACCCCACCCCAGCGGCTCACGGGCGGCTCCATCAGGCCGCATCCAAGGCCGGGCACCTGGGCTGGCTGATAATTTGCGGTTTACGGGCTAACAGGACATCCGGGCGTTCGCCCGTACCATTGCCTGATGCAGCAAGGTCATACCGCCTCCATGAACACCCTTCCCGCCTCAGGCCTCCTGCAGCCCGCCAAGGCCGATGCCCCCGTGCAGCACACCTTTGATGTGGTCATCGTCGGCAGCGGCCTGGCCGGGCTCAGCACCGCGCTCAAACTGGTGGAAGGCAGCGGTATGGACGGCACCCCGCTTCGCATCGCAGTGCTGACCAAGGGCAAGCTGGCGGACGGCGCCAGCGGCTGGGCACAGGGCGGCATTGCAGCGGTGCTGGCGCAAGGCGAGGAAGGCGACAGCTTTGCTGCCCATATCGCCGACACGCAGGTAGCGGGCGCCTGGCTGTCCGACGAGGCGGCGACGGCTCAAGTCGTCAAGGGCGCACCGGCAGCCATCGCCTGGCTGCAGGCCCAGGGCGTGGTCTTTACGCAGGAGCCCGGTCCCGCAGCGGCGCTGCACCTCACCCGTGAAGGCGGGCACAGCCACAGGCGTATCGTGCACGCGACCGATGCCACCGGTGCCGTCGTTCAGGAAAGCCTGATCGCCGCCGTCCGGGCACAATCCTTCATCGAGGTGTTTGAGCAGACCACGCTGGTGGACCTGATCGTGCGGAACGACACCGCTACCGGCCGGCCGCGCTGTGTCGGCCTGTATGCGCTGGACAGCCGCGACGACGGCACGGCCAACGCGGGAGGCGGCATCGTCCGCACCTTTGCGGCACGCCACACCCTGCTGGCCACCGGCGGTGCCGGCAAGGTCTACCTCTACACCAGCAACCCCGATACCGCCACCGGCGACGGCATCGCCGCGGCCTGGCGCGCCGGGTGCCGCGTCGGCAACATGGAGTTCATCCAGTTCCACCCCACTTGCCTGTACCACCCCGAGGCCAAGTCCTTTTTGATCAGCGAAGCGGTGCGCGGCGAAGGCGGTATATTGCGCCTGCCGGAATCGGCAGGCGGCGCGCGCTTCATGCCGTCGCACGATGAACGCGCCGAGCTGGCGCCGCGTGATGTAGTCGCCCGCGCGATTGATTTCGAGATGAAAAAACACGGTGTGGACTGTGTCTACCTGGACATCTCGCACAAGGGCGAAGCGTTTGTGCGGGAGCATTTTCCGACCATCCACGCACGCTGCCTGTCACTCGGTATTGACATCGCACGCCAACCGACTCCCGTCGTACCGGCCGCCCACTACACCTGCGGCGGAGTACTCACCGATCTGGCCGGCCGCACCGATATCGCAAACCTTTACGCGGCGGGCGAAACCGCCTGCACCGGCCTGCACGGCGCCAATCGGCTGGCCAGCAATTCGCTGGTCGAGTGTGTGGTGTTTGCTCACGAAGTGGCAAGCGCTATCAAATCGGAAGTCGCTCAGGACCACCACATAAGGGCTGAAGGCCAAAATGATTCACAGGTTTCACTGCCCGCCTGGGACGAGAGCCAGGTGACCGATGCCGACGAGCAGGTGGTGATCGCCCACAACTGGGACGAACTGCGCCGGCTGATGTGGAACTACGTGGGCATTGTGCGAACCAACAAGCGCCTGGAGCGCGCCGCGCATCGCATCGCGCTGCTGCAGTCGGAAATTGACGAGTTCTATGCGAACTTCCGCGTCACACGCGACCTGCTGGAACTGCGCAACCTGGTGCAGGTGGCCGACCTTATCGTGCGCTCCGCTCAATCCCGCCGCGAAAGCCGCGGCCTGCACTTCAGCCGTGATTACCCCTTCACCGCTGAACAGGCCGTTCCCACCGTGCTGGTGCCGCCCGAAAGTTGATCTCCCTGTTCGTTTCTTGCCATTTTTTTATCTGGAAATCCTATGCCCCATTTAATCGTTGAGTATTCGAGCAACCTCACCGGCTTCCCCAAGGCCGAAGTGCTGCAAGCGTTGAACCAGGCCCTCACCGCCAGCCCTGAAATCCAGAATGAATCCGACCTGAAAACCCGGCTGGTCGCGCTGGGCGATTTTGAAATCGGCACCGCACCAGCCTCACGCGCCTTTGTGCATGCCCAGTTGCGCCTGCTGTCGGGCCGCACGCCGGAAGCCAAGAAGGACCTGGGCGAACGCATCGCCGCAGTGCTGCGCCGCCTGACGCCGCGGCCTGCGGGCCTGATGGTGCAGTTGAGCGTGGAGATGGTGGACATGGACCGCGCGTCCTACGTCAAGGAAAAGCTTTAAAGAGCTCTAAGCCGATTCAGCAACGCGGCTCAATAACGCGATTCAGGCAAGGGTCGCGTCTATCCAGCCCCTGAGGCTGTTCACAAAGGCCCAGGCCTGCACGCTTGCCAATTCGTCGACCCGCACGACTTGTTCGGCCAACCGGCCTTCCCGCAAGGCCACTGCCCGGCCCACACCCGGCAACAGCCCGCAAGCCAGCGGCGGCGTCACCCAGCGGCCGTCCACCCGCATCGCGATGTTGCCGCGTGTGCATTCGGTGATCTCGCCTTGCACATTCCACAGCACGCTGTCAAACACGCCCGGCTCGCTGGGCGTGAAAGCGTCGTAGTGGGCGCGGCGCGTCGTCTTGAAGCGCACAAACTCGCTGTGCGCTGCGTCGAGCGGGCGCTCGGCCAATTGCAGGCGCACCTGCGGCGGTGAGGGCTCCATGGCATAGGCCTGGGCGCTCAATTTCCCATTCGCAGCCAGCAACAAGCGAACGCGCCAGAGGCCTTGCGAATGAGCGGCCACCAGATCCTGCAGGCAGGCATGGACTTGCGCCGCATCCCATGGATGGCCAAAGTGAGCACCGCTATCCGCCATGCGTGCAAGGTGCTCATCAAGATGGCGCAGCTCCCCGGCTTCCAGCGCCAGGGTTTCGAGAATGTCGAAGGGTGCGCTGGCGCGCTCCAGAAAAGCCCGCTTGTGGCGCCACTCCTGCCACTCCGCCTGCGCCACGGAGCCCGAGGTGATGCCGCTGCCTATGCCGCAGCGGGCGTCCCGACCGCGCAGGCTCACGGTGCGTATCGGCACGTTAAAAGTCGCCGCACCACCGGGCCGCAGCACGCCCATGGCACCGCAATACACACCGCGCGGCTCCGGCTCCAGTGCATGAATCGCCCGCATGGCGCGCACCTTGGGCGCACCGGTAACCGAGCCGCAGGGAAAGAGCGCCGCAAACACATCGGCCAGGGTGCAGCCGGGCCGCGTGCGCGCCTCCACGTCCGAGGTCATCTGCCAGACCGCGGGCAGGGCCTCGGTGTGGAACAGGCGCGGCACACGCACGCTGAAAGGTTCGGCGATGCGCGACAGGTCGTTGCGCAGCAGGTCCACGATCATCACATTCTCGGCACGTTCCTTGGGCGAGTCGCGCAGGGCCTGGGCTTGCGCAGCGTCGTCTTCGGGATTGACACCGCGAGGCGCCGTGCCTTTCATGGGCCGCGTCAGCAGGTTTTCTTCACGCCAGTCGAAAAACAGCTCGGGCGAGACCGACAGCAGTTGCTCCTCGCCCGTGTCCAGAAAAGCCGCATAGCCGCCCGGCTGGGCGCGTTGCAGGGCCTGGAACAAGGCCAGGGCGCTGTGCGCATTGCCGCCCAACACGCCGCGCATCTGCGCCGTGAAATTGACCTGGTAATACTCGCCCTCGGCAATGGCGCGCTGCAGTTCGACCAGCGCGGCCTCAAAAGCGGCAGGTGTTATCGCTTCCTGCCACTGAAGCTGTGGCGACGTCTCTGTTGTGGGATCAGGCCAGGGTAGCGCCGCGTCATGCACGGCAAACCAGGCCAGAGGCCCCTGGGCCGGATGCACGGCCAGCGCGGCATCAAAAGCGGGGGCGGCCTCATAACGCAAATAGCCCACGCACCAGGCGCCTTGCCGTGCCGCGGCCTGCGCAGCATCCAGCACCGTGCGCACGTCTTCGGGACGATGTGCGACCAGTACATCGCGAGGCACGCCAAAGGCCTGGCGCAAACGCGGTCCCTCGGGCTGGTGAGGGTTGGTGAAATCGATCAGGGCGGAGAGCGCGCCCTTCAAGCCCGGGCCCTCACGCCGCGCCAATATGCGGCACCAGGCCCGCCACCGGCCGCCCGGCCTTGAGAGCCTCGGTAAACGCCAGCATGCGGTCTATCGGCAAACGGGCGCGCAGGCCCAGCGCCGCATCGACCGTGATCTCGTTGGCGCCGGTCTCCAGCACCTGCGCCAGCCCGGCCAGGCCGTTCATGGCCATCCAGGGGCAGTGCGCGCAGCTCTTGCAAGTGGCGCTGTTGCCGGCGGTAGGCGCCTCGATAAAGACTTTGCCGGGGTTCAGCGTGCGCAGCTTGTGCATCATGCCGTTGTCGGTGGCGACGATAAATTCTTTCGCGTCCATCTCGCGCGCCGCTTTCAAAATGCCCGACGTGGAGCCCACGGCGTCGGCCAGCGCCACCACGTCGGCGGGCGATTCGGGGTGCACCAGCACGCGCGCGCCGGGGTGCTCCGCTTTCAGGGCCTGCAGCTCAAAGGCCTTGAACTCGTCGTGCACGATGCAGGCACCGTTCCAGAAGACCATGTCAGCGCCGGTCTCGCGCTGGATGTAGCCGCCCAGGTGCCGGTCCGGCGCCCAGAGGATTTTCTGGCCCTGGTCTTTCAGCGCGCGCACGATGTCGAGCGCGCAGCTGGAGGTCACCAGCCAGTCGGCACGGGCCTTCACGGCCGCGCTGGTGTTGGCGTAGACCACGACCGTGCGGTCCGGGTGGGCATCGCAGAAAGCGCTGAATTCAGCGACCGGGCAGCCCAGGTCCAGCGAGCAGGTCGCGTCCAGGTCGGGCATGAGCACGCGCTTTTCGGGTGACAGGATTTTCGCCGTCTCGCCCATGAAACGCACGCCGGACACCACCAGGGTCTGCGCCGCATGGTCGCGGCCGAAGCGCGCCATTTCCAGCGAGTCCGAGACCAAGCCGCCGGTTTCTTCGGCCAGGTCCTGCAAATCGGGATGCACGTAATAGTGCGACACCATGACGGCGTTGCGCGCCTTGAGTAGCTCGCGGATGCGGGTCTTGAGCGCCGCGCGCTCGGCCTGCGTGGGCTCGGCCGGCACGCGGGCCCAGGCCTGGTGCGTGCTGCAAACGCCAGCCGCTTCGGGTTGCTCGTAATCGACGCGAATCGGCAGGACGGCCTGCATGGTCACACCGCCTGCGCGTCAAAGCGCATGGAAAAATCAATCGCCCGCACGTCCTTGGTCAGCGTGCCGATGGAGATGCGGTCCACACCGGTTTCGGCCAGGGTGCGCAGGCCGTCCAGGGTGACGCCGCCGGAAATCTCCAGCACGGCGCGCCCGGCATTGATGCGCACGGCCTCTTTCAGGTCCGGCAGGCTCATGTTGTCCAGCAGGATCATGCGCGCGCCGGCATCCAGGGCCTGGGCCAGCTCGCCCAGGTTCTCGACCTCGATCTGCACAAAATCGGCCTGCGCCGCGACTTCGGCCGCGCGCGCCAGCACCTGCGCGATGCCGCCGGCCGCCGCGATGTGGTTTTCCTTGATCAGCACCGCGTCGTACAAACCGACCCGGTGGTTGGTGCCGCCGCCCGCCACCACGGCGTATTTCTGCGCCAGCCGCAGGCCGGGCAGGGTCTTGCGCGTGTCGACGATCTGCGCGCGTGTGCCCTTCACGATGTCGACATAGACCGCCGTCTTGGTCGCCACGGCGCTGAGCAGCTGCAGAAAATTGAGCGCCGTGCGTTCGGCCGACAGCAGGGCACGGGCCAATCCGCGCACCTCGAACACCACCTGGCCGGCTTCGCAGCGCTCGCCGTCTTTCACATGCCAGAGCAACTGGGCATGCGGATCGAGCTGCCGCACCGTGGCCTCCACCCAGGCGCTGCCGCAGACCACGGCGCTTTCGCGCGCCAGCACCTGCGCCCGCGCCTGGCGGGYTGGGTCAATAAGGCCGGCCGTGAGGTCGCCGGCGCCTATGTCTTCGGCCAGCGCGCGTGCCGCGTCGGCTTGGGCCAAGTCGGCCAATGCCTGGCTGGAGAAATCAAATGACTTTTTCATGAGCAATCTAAGAAAGAAACCGCACCATACCGTGCACTAAACTATTAAATAGAGCGTAAAACTGTCGCGAATGTTACAGCGACCGGCCAGATGCCTGAACGCCGCGAAGCGCCCACTCACACCGGCGCTTTCCCTTGCCCCCATTTTCATCCACGCCCATCACCATGTTCAGAACCCTGCTTAAATCGAAAATCCACCGCGCCGCGGTGACGCATTGCGAACTCAACTACGAGGGCTCCTGCGCCATCGACGAAGACCTGCTGGACGCCGCCAACCTGGCCGAGAACGAGCAGGTGCATATCTGGAACATCAACAACGGCGAGCGCTTCATCACCTACGCCATCCGCGCAGAACGCGGCAGCCGCATCATCTCGGTCAACGGTTCGGCCGCTCGCCGCGCCGCCGTGGGTGACCTGGTCATCATCGCCGCCTTCGCGCAGGTGCACGAAGAACACGTCGCGGGCTTCAGCCCCAAGCTGGTGTTTGTGAACCCCGACAACCGCATCAAGGAAGAGCGCTCCACCATCCCGGTGCAGCAGCCCTGAACTTTCCGGCCTTCCTCATGGACAACGCCTCGATGATCCGGCGCAGCCTGCGCCACGTGTGGCACCCCTGCACGCAGATGAAGCTGCATGAGGCCCAGCCGCCCGTGCCCATCGCGCGCGCCGAAGGCGTCTGGCTTTACGACTTTGAAGGCAGGCGCTACCTGGACGGCGTGAGCTCCTGGTGGGTCAATCTCTTCGGCCACGGCCACCCGCACATCAAGGCGGCGCTGCGCGATCAGCTCGACACACTGGACCATGTCATGCTGGCCGGCTTCACGCACGCGCCCGTCGTGGAACTCTCCGAACGCCTGGGTGCGCTGACCGGCCTGGGCCACGCCTTTTACGGCAGCGACGGCGCCAGCGCCACCGAGATCGCGCTCAAGATGAGCGCGCATTACTGGCGCAACAGCGGCCGGCCCGAAAAAAGCCGATTCATAGGCCTGGCCGGCGGCTACCACGGCGAAACCGTGGGCGCGCTGGCGGTGACCGACATCGCGCTCTTCCGCGAAGCCTATGCGCCGCTGGTGCGGCTGGCCGCCACCGTGCCCAGCCCCGACGCACGCGGCGCCCAGGCCGGCGAAAGCCCGGCGGACACGGCACGCCGCGCCGCCGCCGGCCTGCGGGCCTGGCTGGAGCAGCACCATGCGCAAACCGCTGCGCTCATCGTCGAGCCCCTGGTGCAGTGCGCCGCCGGCATGGCCATGCACGACGCGGCCTACCTGCAGGAAGCACGCGCGCTGTGCGACCGCTACGAGGTGCACCTGATCGCCGACGAGATTGCCACCGGCTTCGGCCGCACCGGCACGATGTTCGCGCACCAGCAAGCCGGCATACGGCCGGACTTCATCTGCCTCTCGAAAGGGCTGACCGGCGGCACGCTGCCGCTGTCGGCCGTGCTGACCACCGACGAAGTCTATGAAGCCTTCTATGACGACGAGGTGGCGCGCGGATTCCTGCATTCGCATTCGTATACCGGCAACCCGTTGGCCTGCCGCGCCGCGCTGGCCACACTGGAGTTGTTCGAGCAGACCGATGCCCTTGCTCGCAATGTTGAAACCGCCCGGCTGCTGGACGCGGCTTTCGCGCCCCTCACGCAGCACCGCGCCGTGCAGAACGCGCGCCGGCTGGGCATGATCTGGGCCTGGGACGTGGCGCCCGGCAGCATGCCCCACTTCGCGCGCCGCTACACACAACACGCCATGGCGAACGGCGTGCTGCTGCGCCCCATAGGCCAGACGATTTACGCCATGCCGCCCTACGTGATGGATGCGGAATCCGCCCGGCACCTGGCGCGCGGCGCATTCGCGGCGCTGGACGCCACGCTGTCCGAAGAAGGCGGTGCGCGTGGCTAAACCGCTCTCGCTGTTCGTCACCGGCACCGACACCGGCGTGGGCAAAACCCTGGCCAGCGCTGGTCTGCTGCACGCGCTGGCCCGCCACCATGTGCGCGTCGTCGGCATGAAGCCGGTGGCGGCGGGCACGGTCCAGGTCAATGGCGAAGATGTCAATGAAGACGTGCTCGCGCTGCGCGCCGCCTCGACTTGCCGCGTGCCGCCTGAACTCGACAACCCCGTGCTGCTGCCCGATCCGGTATCGCCGCACATCGCCGCGACCCGCGCCGGTACACAGATTGACATCGCCCACTTGGTGGACTGCCAGCGCCGCCTCGCGCAGCTGGCCGACGCCGTGGTGGTGGAAGGCGCGGGCGGTTTCCTGGTGCCGCTGTCGGACAGCGAAACCGGTGCCGACCTGGCCCAGGCGCTGGGCCTGCCGGTGCTGCTGGTGGTGGGCCTGCGCCTGGGCTGCCTGAACCACGCGCTGCTCAGCGCCGAGGCGATACGCGCGCGCGGCCTCACGCTGGCCGGCTGGGTGGCCAACCACGTCGATGCCGCCATGCTGGCGCAAGAGGACAACATCGCCTTCCTGCGGAAAAAACTGCAGGCGCCGCTGCTGGCCACCATCCAACACCAGGCCGCGCCCGACCCGCGCGCCATCCACTTTGAGCTTCCCCTCACATGGCAATGACAATGACCGCCTCCTGGCTTGACGAATTCCCAGCCCGCCTGGCCGAACTGGACGATGCGCATTTGCGCCGCCAACGCCGCGCGGTGCGGCCCGAAAGCAGCGCGCGCCTGACRGTGGACGGTCGGAGCATGCTGGCTTTTTGCAGCAACGACTACCTGGGCCTGGCCACGCACCCGGCCCTGGTGCAGGCCGCCTGCGAAGGCGCGCAAGCTTACGGCGTGGGGGCCGGCGCCTCGCCGCTGGTCAGCGGCCACAGCGAGGCCAATGCGGCACTGGAGCGCGAGCTTGCCACCTTTGTGGGCTTGCCGCGCGCGCTGTATTTTTATGCGGGCTATGCCACCAACATCGGCATCGTGCCGGCGCTGGTGGGCACCGGCGACGCGATTTTTTCGGATGCACTCAACCACGCCTGCCTGATTGACGGTGCAAGACTGTCGCGCGCAAAGATTCATCGGTATGCCCATGCCGACCTGGATGCATTGGACCGCGAACTCGCACAAAGCGAGGCACCGCGCAAGCTGGTGATCAGCGACGCCGTCTTCAGCATGGACGGCGACAGCGCCGACATCCCCGCGCTGCTGGCGCTGTGCGAACGCCACGATGCCCTGCTGTTGCTGGACGACGCCCACGGCTTCGGCGTGCTGGGCCCGCAGGGCCGCGGCAGCCTGGCCGCCGCCGGCCTGTTTGGCGCGCAAGCCTCGCGCCGCGTGCTGTACATGGCCACGCTGGGCAAGGCCGCCGGTGTGGCCGGCGCCTTTGTGGCGGGCGACGAGGCGCTGATCGAATGGTTGCTGCAGAAAACCCGCAGCTATATTTTTGCCACCGCCGCGCCCGCGCTGCTGGCCAGTGCGCTAAGCGCCAGCCTGAAGGTCATTGAGCAGGACGAATGGCGGCGCGCGCATTTGCAGCGCCTTATCGCGCGCCTGCGAAACGGTTTGGCGGCGAGCCTGCAAGACAGCGGATGGCAGCTTTCGATGTCACAGACCGCCATCCAGCCGCTGCTGATAGGCGCCAACGACCAGGCCCTGGCCGTGATGGAAGACCTGCGCGCGCGCGGCATCTGGGTGCCGGCGATACGCCCGCCCACAGTGCCCGAAGGCACGGCGCGTCTGCGCATCGCGCTGTCGGCCGCGCACAGCGAAGCCGATGTCGGCCAGCTGGTTGAGGCCTTGACCGCGCTGGCGAAGCAGGCCCTTTAGCCATCTCCAAATCTCTTCAGCTAGACTCCAAAACCCATCCCCTGGAAGGAAGAACCATGTCCCACGTTGCAGAACAAGCCGTCACCTTGCACCGCCCCCGGCCCAAGGCTGACCCAGCCCCCACCGGCGACCAGCGCTGGAGCGTGGACGACATCGAGGCGCTGTTCAACCTGCCCTTTCCGGAGCTGATGCATCGCGCGCAAACGGTGCACCGCGAAAACTTTGATCCCACGCGCGTCGAGTTCGCCACCCTGCTGTCGGTCAAGACCGGCGGCTGCGCCGAAGACTGCGGCTACTGTCCGCAGGCCGCGCGCTACGACACTGGCGTGGAAGCCAGCAAACTGATGGAGCCGGCAGAGGTATTGGCTGCGGCCCAGCGTGCCAAGGACGCGGGCGCCACGCGTTTTTGCATGGGCGCCGCCTGGCGCGCGCCCAAGGACCGCGACATTGAAAAAGTCGCCGAGCTGATCCGTACCGTCAAGGGCCTGGGCCTTGAAGCCTGCGCCACACTGGGCATGCTGGAAGACGGCCATGCGCAGACCCTGCAAAGCGCGGGCCTGGACTACTACAACCACAACCTCGACAGCGCCCCGGATTTTTACGGCGACATCATCACCACACGCGACTACCAGGACCGCCTGGACACGCTGGCGCGCGTGCGCAGCGCGGGCGTCAAGGTGTGCAGCGGCGGCATCGTCGGCATGGGCGAGACGCGCCGCCAGCGCGCCGGCCTGGTGGCCGAGCTCGCCAACCTCACGCCCTACCCCGAGTCGGTGCCCATCAACAACCTGGTGAAGGTCGAAGGCACGCCGCTGGCGAACCAGGCCGACCTGGACCCGTTTGAATTTGTGCGCACGATTGCCGTGGCGCGCATCACCATGCCGACCGCGCGCGTGCGCCTGTCGGCCGGCCGCCAGCAAATGGGCGACGGCGTGCAGGCCCTGTGCTTCCTGGCCGGCGCCAATTCGATTTTTTACGGCGACAAGCTGCTGACCACCGGCAACCCCGATACCGAAGCCGACGTGAAGCTGCTCGAACGCCTGGGCATGAGCCGATCCGCGCCTGAAGTTCGGTAACACGCACAGCTCGTCTGGGCTCTCTAAACCGCTGGCAAAAAAGCAAGTTCAAGCTGGTTAGACTCTCGCTAAATTCCGGAACGCTGCCATGACCTCTCCTGCCAACACCTCGGTCACGCCCTACGGCACCTTGCCGCCCTCCTCCACGCCCTCGGCGCGCAAGCCGATCAGCCTGCCGCGCCTGCGCGAGATGCAGGCGCACGGCGAAAAAATCACCATGCTGACGGCCTACGACGCCACCTTCGCGGCCGTGGCCGACGCGGCGGGCGTGGAATGCATACTGGTCGGCGATTCGCTGGGCATGGTCTGCCAGGGCCTGACCAGCACCGTCGGCGTGACGCTGGAGACCATGCGCCACCACACCGAATGCGTGGCCAACGGTCTGCGCCGCTCGCAGGCCACGGCCTGGCTGATAGGCGACCTGCCCTTCGGCAGTTACCACGAATCGAAAGAACAGGCATTGCGCAGCGCCGTGGTGCTGATGCAGGCCGGCGCCCACATGGTCAAGCTTGAAGGCGGCGGCTGGACGGCCGAGACCGTGCGCTTCCTGGTCGAGCGCGGCATTCCCGTCTGCGCCCACCTGGGCCTGACGCCGCAGACCGTGCATGCGCTGGGCGGCTACCGCGTGCAGGGCAAGGGCGAGGAGGCCGCCGCCACGCTCAAGCGCCATGCCCACGAGCTGCAGGACGCCGGCGCCGCGATGATGGTGCTGGAGATGGTGCCCGCGGCCCTGTCGGCCGACCTGACGAAAGAACTCGCGCATTGCGCCACCATAGGCATAGGCGCGGGCAGCGGCACGGCCGGCCAGGTGCTGGTGCTGCACGACATGCTGGGCATGAACCTGGGCAAGATGCCGAAGTTTGTGCGCAACTTCATGGAGGGGGCGGACAACAAGACGGCCAGCGTGCGCGGCGCGATGGAAGCCTATGTGCGCGCCGTCAAGGACGGCAGCTTTCCGGTGAACGCCACCCACGCCTGGTGAGCCCCTGTCCCTTTCGCCCCCCCTTTCTGGAGACATGATGCAGATCGTCCACACCATCCCCGAACTGCGCGAGGCCCTCAGCCCCTACAAGCGCCCGGCCTTTGTGCCCACCATGGGCAATCTGCACGACGGCCACATCGCGCTCGTCAAACAGGCCAAGCCTCTGGGCGACGTGAGCGTCTCCAGCATCTTCGTGAACCGCCTGCAGTTCGCCCCGCATGAGGACTTCGACAGCTACCCGCGCACCCTGGACGCCGACGCCGAACGCCTGAAGGCCGCCGGCTGCAACGTGCTGTTCGCGCCGCTCGAAAAACATCTGTACCCCGAGCCGCAGACCTACAAGGTGCACCCGGCCACGGACTTGAGCGACATCCTGGAAGGCCACTTCCGGCCCGGCTTTTTCATCGGCGTGAGCACCGTGGTGCTCAAACTGTTTTCCTGCGTGTTCGCCGGCATGCCCACGGGCGTGGCGGCTTTCGGCAAGAAGGACTACCAGCAGGTCATGGTGGTGCGTCGCATGGTGCAGCAGTTCGCGCTGCCCATCGAAATCCTGGCCGGCGAGACCCAGCGCGCCGAGGACGGCCTGGCGCTGTCGTCGCGCAACGGCTACCTGAGCGCCGCTGAGCGCGCCGAAGCCGTGGAGTTGTCCAAAGCCATACGTGCGCTGGGTGAAGCCGCCCGCGCCGCCGGCACCCCTGATCTGCCCGCGCTGGAAGCCCAGGCCATGCAGGCGCTGGCGCGCCGCGGCTGGAAACCCGACTACCTCACCGTGCGCCGCCGCGCCGACCTGCTGGCGCCGCAAGGCCCGCTGGCCGGCGAGCCGCTGGTGGTGCTGGGTGCGGCCAAGCTGGGCAGCACGCGGCTGATCGACAACCTGGAAATCTAGGCCGGCGATGCACATCAAACCCATAGACCCGCTGTCGCCCGAAGCACAATCACTGCTCGCCCAATCCGACGCCTACATGGCGGCGCTGTATCCGGCCGAGAGCAACCACCTCGAAAGCGGAGAAGCCCTGCGGCAAGCCCATGTGCTGTTCCTGGGCGCCCACGTCGACGGCGAACTGGTGGGCTGCGGCGCGGTCAAGACACTGGACGACGACGGCACCTATGGCGAAATCAAGCGCGTGTTTGTGCTGGACGCGCATCGCGGCAAGGGACTGTCCAAAGCCATCATGCAAACGCTTGAAGCTCACCTCACCGCCAACGGCGTGAGCCGGGCCCGGCTGGAGACCGGCATCCACCAGCCCGAGGCTCTGGGGCTCTACGAGAAGCTCGGTTATGTGGCGCGGGAGCCGTTTGGCGCGTACGCGCCCGATCCCTTGAGCGTCTTCATGGAAAAGCAGCTCGCATGAGCGCGGTGTCCATACGCCTCGCCGCCCCGGCTGACCTGGCGGCGGTGGCAGCGCTGTTCGACGCCTACCGGCAGTTTTACGAGCAACCCGCCGATGCCGCGCTGGCGCTGCAGTTCATCGGCGAGCGCATGCGCAGGCAGGAATCGGTGATCCTGGTCGCGCAATCTGCGGATGCGGAGGGGTCTATTGTGGGTTTCTGCCAGCTCTACCCCAGTTTCTGCTCGGTGATCGCCCAGCCGATTTACACGCTCTACGATCTTTTTGTGGCGCCCGAGGCTCGCAAGACCGGCGCCGGCCGCGCGCTGATGCAGGCGGCGCACGAGCATGCCCGGCAGCAAGGCGTTGCGCGGATGGACCTCAGCACCGCCAGAACCAACCACAAGGCGCAGGCCTTGTATGAATCACTGGGCTGGGTGCGCGATGAGATTTTCCTGTACTACAACAAGACAGTTCCCGGGGTGATGGGGCAGGCCTGATCAGGTCAAACGCGCGGACGGGCAAAACCCGCCTTGGGGTATAAAGTTCCATAGCCCCCACATTCGCAGGAGTTCCGCCATGGCCATTCCCCACGCCGCATCCGGGCAGCTCGTTGACGTCCAGCCGCTGGCGGGCAAGCTTTCCGAGGGCCGCACCGTCGCGCTGTTCAAAAGCGAGGAGCTTGAGGTCATGCGACTCATCGTGCCGGCCGGCAAGACCGTGCCCTCGCACCAGGTCAAGGGTGAAATCACCGTGCAGTGCCTGGAGGGCGAGGTAGCCTTCACCTCGAACGGCCAGACCCAGCCCATGAAAGCCGGCCAGTTGCTCTGGCTTGCCGGTGGCGTGCCGCACGGGCTCACGGCGGTGCGGGACGCATCGCTGCTGGTGACGCTGCATTTGCGCAAATAGCCCTGGTGCGCCACGCCGGTGCGGCGCGGGGATTCAGGCCAGTTCGGCGGTAGGCCCGCGGCCCATCAACATCGCCACCGCCTCGGCGGGTTTGAGCTTGCCGTCCAGCAGGGCCACGACACTTTGCGCTATCGGCATCTCGATGCCCAGGCCCGCTGCGCGCTGCACCACGGTACGGGCGCAATACACGCCCTCGGCCACGTGGCCCAGCGAATCGACTGCCTGCGCCAGGGTCTGGCCCTGGGCCAGCAACAGGCCCACCTTGCGGTTGCGGCTCAGGTCGCCGGTGGCTGTGAGCACCAGGTCGCCCAGACCCGAGAGGCCGGTAAAGGTTTCAGCACGGGCTCCCAGCGCCACGCCCAGTCGCGTCATTTCGGCCAGGCCGCGCGTGATGAGGGCAGCGCGGGCGTTCAGCCCCAGTTGCAGGCCGTCGCACAGCCCGGTGGCGATGGCCAGCACGTTCTTGACGGCGCCGCCCACCTCCACGCCCACGACGTCGTCATTGGCGTAAACACGCAGCGTGGCACCGTGGAAGGCCGCGACCAGCGCGTCGCGCACCTCGGCATGTTCGCTGGCCGCAACCAGCGCCGTCGGCTGGCCGCGCGCAACTTCGAGCGCAAAGCTCGGGCCGCTGAGCACGCCGGCCCTTAAACCGGGAGCGGCTTGGGCGCGAATTTCATGGACCATCAAGCCGAGAGGCGAGGCCGCGGCGTCCACCGGGGCTTCAAAGCCCTTGCTGAGCCAGGCCAGGGGCGCGCTTGCGTCCTTCAGGCTTTGCAGCATGCCGCGGGCCGCAGAAACCGGCGTCGCGAGGATGATCAGGTCTTGCCCGGCCAGGGCCTGGGCCAGCGGGACATCGCCGCCCTGCAGCACCAGCGACGGAGGCAAAGCGATGCCGGGCAGGTAGCGGGCGTTGGTGCGCGCGGCCTGCAGCCCGGCGAGCTGCGCGGCATCACGCGCCCAGAGAGTGACCTGGTGGCGCGAGGCGCTGCTGACGGCCAGGGCCGTGCCCCAGGCACCCGCGCCAATGACCAGTATTTTCATGAGAGCGTCACACGGACATCATGGACGATGAATCGGCCGGGAGTACCGGCCGGCCATCAGACGATGATTTGCGACGGCTCGGCTGCGGCGGCTTCGGCCTGCTGCTGCTCGTACATGGCCTGGAAGTTGATTTCAGCCATGTGCACAGGCGGGAAACCGCCGCGCTGGATCACGTCGGCCACATTGCCGCGCAGGTAGGGATAGACGATTTGTGGGCAGGCGATGCCCAGGATGGCGCCGAGCTGCTCGGGCGGTACGTTGCGGATTTCAAAGATGCCGGCCTGTTTGGCTTCGACGAGAAACACCGTCTTGTCGGCGATCTTGGTCTGCACGGTAGCCGTCACGGCGACTTCGAACAGGCCTTCAGCGATGGGGGTAGCGCCCACACCCAGCTGGATGTCCACGCTGGGTTGTTCCTGGTTCAACAGGATTTCAGGCGAATTGGGCTGCTCCAGCGACACGTCCTTGAGGTAAACGCGCTGGATCTGGAATACGGGGTCAAGATTGGCTTCAGCCATGGTGCTCTTTCGGGTGCTGGGAAAAATTGGATGGAGAATTAGATGCGCCGGCTAGCCGGTGACCAACGAATGATTATAGGGAGCCACTGTGGCCCCTAGAGGCGCAACCAGCAGGGGCCGCGGAACCGGCTTTGCCGGGCCGCAGGCGYCGCCCCCTCGAGGGGGGAACAAGCTACACGCAGTGAGCTTGGACGGGGGTTAGCGTTCCAGCAACGGCATCAAGCCGCCACGGCCGTCCAGGGCCATCAAATCGTCACAGCCGCCCACATGGGTCTCGCCGATAAAGATCTGCGGCACCGTGCGCCGGCCGGTGATGTCCATCATCTTCTGGCGCTCGCCGGGCACCATGTCGACGCGGATTTCATCGAGTTCGGTGACGCCGCGCTGCTTGAGCAGCTGTTTGGCCTGGATGCAATAAGGGCAGGTGCCGGTGGTGTAGATCTTGACGGTTTGCATGATGTCTCCGGGGTCGCGCCGGCAGGGGGCCGGTGCGGAAAGTCCATGGATCAGGACTTGCCGGGTAAGGCAGGTTTCGTGCCTGCTTTGCCCCGATCAAGCCTGTTCAGGCTTTCTCAAGGGGAAGATTAGCCTCTTTCCAGGCTTTGAGCCCGCCGCCCAGCGATTGGGCCTGCTCGTAACCGAGCTTTTTGGCCACGGCGACAGCACGGCCGGCGCGCGCACCGGTGGCGCAGACAAGAATCAGCGGAAGGGCCTTGTTCTTGACCGTGGTGGGCAATTTGTCTTCGAGCTCGCTGAAAGGCACGTTTTTGGCGCCCGTGACGTGGCCGGCGGCGAATTCATCGGCCTCGCTGACGTCGACGACCACGGCTTTTTCGCGGTTGATGAGTTGAACCGCGCCGCTGGCCGTCAGCGCGCCGGCGTTCATGCCGCTGGCGATCATGGGCCAAACCAGCATGCCGCCCGAGGCGAGCGCTATCGAAATCAGCATCCAGTTATCGATCAGAAATTTCACGGTATACCCTTTGTGTATTTTTCAGCTAACCCGTGATTTTAGAATGGAGGGAACAAGCGCCATGCAGGCCGCCCTCCCTAATCCCTGTTTTTCGCGCTTTTCCCCTTTTTTTCACTCTCCATCCTTCCCACCATGTACAAACTCGTGCTCATCCGCCACGGCGAATCGACCTGGAATCTTGAAAACCGCTTTACCGGCTGGACCGACGTGGACCTCACGGAAACCGGCGTCGAACAGGCCAAAAATGCCGGCAAGCTGCTCAAAAGCGAAGGCTACGAGTTCGACCTGGCCTACACCAGCGTGCTCAAGCGCGCGACCCGCACGCTCTGGCACACGCTGGACGAAATGGACCGCACCTGGCTGCCGGTGGTGCACAGCTGGCGCCTCAACGAGCGGCATTACGGCGCGCTGCAGGGCCTGAACAAGGCCGAAACCGCCAAAAAATTCGGCGACGAACAGGTGCTGGTCTGGCGCCGCAGCTACGACACCCCGCCGCCGCCGCTGGAAGCGAACGACCCGCGCGGCGAACGCGATGACCCGCGCTACGCCAAACTCCAGCCCGGCCAGGTGCCGCTGACCGAATGCCTGAAAGACACCGTGGACCGCGTGCTGCCTTTCTGGAACGAATCGATGGCGCCCGCCATCAAGGCCGGCAAGCGCATCGTGGTCGCGGCCCACGGCAACTCCATACGCGCGCTGGTGAAATACCTGGACAACATCTCCGACAGCGACATCGTGGGCCTCAACATCCCCAACGGCATCCCGCTGGTCTATGAACTGGACGCCAGCCTCAAGCCCCTGCGCCATTACTACCTGGGTGATTCCGAGGCTGCGGCCAAGGCGGCCGCCGCCGTGGGCGCGCAAGGCAAGGCCTGATGTCACCCTCAGGGCCCGCTCGCCCTGGTTTTTGGTAAAAATCCTGTAAATAGCCACCTGTTTCGCTTCTTTTTTCGCACCGTGCCGCGCCTGGGGCGGAACTGGGGGCCCCGGCCTTTCTCCAAGGTGTATATTGCTTCCCATAGGGGGAACAAGAGTTTCCCAACGGCTTACGAAGGTATTTTTATGGGTCAAAAGCTCAAGATAGCAGGGTGGATTTCAATCGGCGCCGTGGCGGGCGCGCTCACCACGGTGCAGTTGCAGGCTGTGGCCCGGGCAGGTATCGCCCCCCTGCCACTTGAAGAGCTGCAGCAACTCGCCGCGGTTTTCGGCATGGTCAAGACCGATTACGTCGAACCGGTGGACGAGAAAAAGCTCATCACCGACGCCATTTCCGGCATGGTGGCCAGCCTGGATCCGCATTCGGTTTACTTCGACAAGAAGTCCTACAAGGAATTCCGCGAAGGCACGACGGGCCGCTTTGTCGGCGTCGGCATCGAGATCAGCCAGGAAGACGGCCTGGTCAAGGTGGTTTCGCCGATCGAAGGCTCACCCGCCGATCGCGCGGGCCTCAAGCCCAACGACCTCATCACCCGCATCGACGACACCGCCGTCAAGGGGCTGACACTCAATGAAGCCGTCAAGAAGATGCGCGGCGAGCCCAAGACCAAGGTGCTGCTGACGATCTTCCGCAAGGACGAAAACCGCACCTTCCCGGTCACCATCACGCGCGAGGAAATCCGCACGCAGTCGGTTCGCAGCAAGGTGGTGGAGCCCGGCTACGCCTGGGTGCGCCTGAGCCAGTTCCAGGAGCGCACGGTCGAGGATTTTGTGACCAAGCTCGAGCAGATCTACAAGCAGGAACCCAATCTCAAGGGCCTGGTGCTCGACTTGCGCAACGACCCGGGCGGCCTGCTGGATGCCGCTGTCGCGGTATCGGCCGTGTTCCTGCCTGAAAACGTCACGGTGGTGTCCACCAACGGCCAACTGGCCGAAAGCAAGTTCACTTACAAGGCCGCCCCCGAGTTCTACCAACGCCGCAGCGGCGGTGATCCGCTCAAGCGCCTGCCGGCGGGCCTCAAAAATGTACCGTTGGTGGTGCTGGTCAACGAAGGTTCGGCCTCGGCCAGCGAAATCGTGGCCGGCGCGTTGCAGGACCACAAACGTGCCACCATCATGGGCACGCAGACCTTCGGCAAGGGCTCGGTGCAGACCGTGCGGCCCTTGGGCCCCGACACCGGCCTGAAGCTCACCACCGCGCGCTACTACACGCCTAGCGGCAAATCCATCCAGGCGCGCGGCATCGTGCCCGACGTGATGGTGGACGAAACCGCCGAAGGCAGCCCGTTTGCCGCCCTGCGCACCCGCGAAGCCGACCTGGAAAAACACCTCAACAGCGGCCAGGGCGCCGAGGTCAAGGATGCCAACCGCGAAAAAGCCCGCGAGATCGCACTCAAACGCCTCGAGGAAGAAGCCAAGAAGACGCCGGAACAGCGCCGCCCGCCCGAACTGGGCAGCGACAAGGACTTCCAGCTGGCCCAGGCGATCAACCAACTCAAGGGCCGCCCTGTGCTGGTCAGCAAGACCGCCGTGGTGGAGCCCAAGAACGAGAAAAAAGAAAACTGAGGCTTTGACGGGAGGTGACGGGATAGCGCCGGCGATACCGGCCTTCCCGCAGCCTTCCGGTTCACCAGGCCGTGGCTCGCACCCGTTCTTTTTCTTTCCATCGAGGCCGCCCTGTTTGGCGGCCTTTTTTTCTTTCATATGAACGACGACCAGCTGCTTCGTTATTCCCGGCACATCCTGCTCGACGACATCGGCATCGAAGGCCAGGACAAGCTCCTGAAGGCGCATGTGCTCATCATCGGAGCCGGCGGCCTGGGCTCGCCGGTCGCGCTTTACCTGGGCAGCGCCGGCGTCGGCCACATCACCATCGCCGACCATGACCGCGTCGAGGCCACCAACCTGCAGCGGCAGGTCGCCCACACGCTGGACCGCATTGGCGAATTCAAGGCCGAATCCGCCCGGCAGGCCATCGCGGCGATCAACCCCGACGTCACGGTCACGCCCATCACGCAGCGGGCCGAGGGCGCGCTGCTGGACGAACTGGTGGCCAAGGCCGACCTGGTGCTCGACTGCACCGACAACTTCGCGACCCGCCACGCGATCAACCGCGCCTGCGTGAAACACCGCAAGCCGCTGGTCTCGGGCGCGGCGATCCGCTTCGACGGCCAGGTCGCGGTGTTTGACGCGGGCAATGCGCAGTCGCCGTGCTATGCCTGTGTGTTCCCCGAATCTGAGCTGATGGAAGAGACCCTGTGCGCCACCATGGGCGTGTTCGCGCCGCTGGTGGGCATCATCGGCAGCACACAGGCGGCTGAAGCCCTGAAGCTGGTGTGCGGTGTGGGCGAGGCACTTACCGGGCGCCTGTTGATGCTGGACGGCAGGCGCATGGAGTGGAGCGAGATGAAACTGGCGCGCAATACCGCTTGCGCGGTCTGCGGCGGCATTCACCACTGACCTTTTATTTGACGGCGGCCGCCGGAATGCGCGAGCCGGCGCTGGAGGCGGCGGCCTGTTTCAGGATCGCCGCGCAGTTTTCGTCCTGGCCCGGCCCGGTTTCTATCGTGGCGGCCAGTGCCAGCAAAGGATTGATCACACCCAGCGCGATCGCAATGCCGGCCCGCCCGGCCAGCGCGCCCTTGTCGGGCCCTGCCGACGGGGCCGCGAAAGTGCCGCTGATTTTCAGGGGCGAGCGCAAGCTCAGGATGCTGCGGTCCTTGGGTGCCGGCTCCAGGACCAGGTCCAGGGTTTCATCGGCCAGGCTGATGTTTCCGCGTCCGTTGATCACTGTGTCCGAGGTGTCGAGCACGATGGTCTTGCTGCTCATCAGCCCCTGCTTGACCTCAAAGGCGGCAGCCGCGCAGCGCAGCTGCACATTGCGGTCGCCGCGCACCAGGAACTTGATGATCTCGCCGCCGTCCAGGCCCATGAATTCGAGCAGGATGTTGCTGATCTGGCCCTTGCCCATCAGGACGGCCACGTCGCCGGAAGACGTGCCCAGCATCTGCGCCAGCGAATTGCCGCGCCCCTTGAGGTCAAACTGGCCGCTGATCTTGCCCAGGCTGCTTTTGGTGGTCTCCACCTTCGGAAAGAGTTGGTTCAACTGCACGGCGCGCAGGTCCAGCCGCGTGCTGAAGCCGGCCGGCACAAGATTGGCATCGATGCGTATGCTGCCGGCCACCGTGCCGCCAGCGATGCCCAGCGATATCGGATCGAGCTGCAGCACGCCGCCGTTCAGCTTGACGTGGACGCTGCCCTTGTCCAGCGGCAGCACTTCCACGTGCCGGATGTCGGCGGCGGAGTACACCACGTCGGCGTTCATGGCCTTGAGCCGGGTGACATCCAGCGTTGCAACAGGCAGGACCTTGCGCGATGCGCGATCCGGTTTGCTGCTTTTCGCCGGCGCGGGTTCATTCCCTGCCTCTGCGGCCGCCGCCTTCACCGGGGTGGGCCCGGCCGGCGCAGGCAATCCGATCACCGGCGCCAGGTCGGCGAAATCCAGCAGTTTTGACTGCACTTTGCCGGTCAGCAAGGGCACCGGCGCGGACTGGTCAAAGTTCAGCGCGCCGCTGAGGTCCGAGCTGCCCAAGCGGCCCTGGATCTGGCTGGCAGCCCAAACCTTGCCGTGCCTGGCGAGTTTGCCGCGCAGTTTGTAAGGCGGCGTGGACGGCAGTACCACGCCCAGCAGCTTGTAGAGTTCCTCGAGGTTACGGCCCTGCAGGTCAAAGCTGGCATCCACCCCGGCAAGGTCTGCGAGGTTGGCGATGCTGCCCTTGGCCTTCAGGCTGGTCTTGCCGGCCATCGCATTCACCTCGATGGGAAAAGGCGCCTCAAGGTCCTTGCTCAACTGCAACACGCCGCCGGTGCGCCCATTGGCGCTGAAGGCTTCGTTTTGCCATTTGCCGGTCGCCTTGTAGGTGAGGGGCAGCTGGCCCGCGGCCTCCTGGGCGAGCGAAAAATCCACGTGGATGTTGGCACCCTGCGCCGCCGCCTGGTAGTCCACGCTGCCGCCGTCGATCAGCAAGGCATCGATGCGCGGAATGGCCCCCTCATCGGAGGTGTCGCGCGCAAGCGCCCAGGTCCGGCGCCCATCGGGCTCCATCTGCAGCCCTATTTCCGGTGCCGTCAGCGCGATGCGCGGCAACACGACCTTGCCCAGCAGCAGCGGGAACAATCTGATGTCGAATTCGGCCGCCTCCGCCTTGACCAGGTAAGGCTTGCTGGCCCACTCGGGGTTGGCAAACTCCACACCTTCGGCCCTGACCGTGACGGTGCGCCCCAGGTGCACCGACAGGTGCCGCGTAATTTCGAAGCGCCGTCCCAGTTGGTCGGAAACATGGCGGTTGATGGGGCCGCGCAGCACGTCCCAGGGGAAAAACACCAGTACCAGCACCAAGGCAAGCAGCACCGCGCTGATACCGGCGAGCCACCTCCGCCAGAGGATCGGCGTGGACTGGGGGGTGTTCATGAGTGGCATAGAGGATCAGGCCTGCATCAAAAAAAGCGCAAGACACCGGTTTGCAGCGCAGTGGCCGGGAAGGCGCTGGAAGCACTGGCTGGCATGCGTTTGTCTCCCTGCATTGTGGTGTCATGCCTGCGCCTGCAAGGGCGCGGGGCTCCGTCTAGCCCTGCATTCCACTATCGGCCGGATCGCCGCAGAGGGCAGTCGGCAGTCACGATGACACACTGTGAGCATGTGCCTACAGCCCGCGTAGTGTGGCTGCGGCGCACACGCAATGCAGCCGTAGGCGACCTCCTACAAGTGCTGGCCTTGGCCGCTGGCAGAATGGGCCTGGGTTAAAGATACATTAGGAAACAAGAGACTTTCGCATTTTTGGGCCTTTCGTAATACTTCGAAAGCCACGCGGCCTCCTACCTGGACCTGAGCAGTGAGACTGAAAACGTACATCGTAGAAGACAATCCGACCATTCGTGAAAATCTGATCGGGACGCTGGAGGAGTTGGCACGCATTGATGCCGTGGGAACCGCAGACACCGAAAACGAAGGCAAGGCCTGGCTGGCGAAAAACAGCGAGAACTGGGACCTGGCGATTGTTGACCTGTTTCTCAAACAGGGAAGCGGGCTAGGCGTGCTGGCCGCCTGCAGGGACCGCCCATCGCGGCAGAAAGTCGTGGTGCTGAGCAACTATGCCACCGCCGACATCCGCCAGCGCTGCACGCAGCTCGGTGTCGACGCGGTATTCGACAAATCCAACGAGATCGACGCCCTGGTGGACTATTGCATCCAGCAGAGCGCCGCCGCCGATTGATTTCAGTCGATCAGCTTGTTCTTGAGCGCGTAGTAAGTCAGGTCGCTGTTCGAGGAAAGGCTCATCTTCTCCATCACGCGGGTGCGGTAGGTGCTCACCGTTTTCACGCTCAGCGACAGCGCCTTGGCGATGTCACCCGCCGTTTCGCCCTTGGCCAGTTTCAGGAACACCTGGAACTCCCGCTCGGACAGCTGCTCGTGCGAGGCGACGTCGTTGGGCCGGTTCAGCTGCTGCGCCAGCAGCTCCGCCACCGCCGGGGTGATGTAGCGCTTGCCCAGCGAGATGACGCGGATCGCGTCGACAATCTCGGACGGGTCGCACTCCTTGTTGAGGTAGCCGCTGGCGCCCTGGCGGATCAGGTTGACCGCATAGTGCTCCTCGGGGTAGCCGCTGAGGATGAGAATACCGACATCGGGCGCCTTCGCGCGGATCATGGCCAGCGCGTCAATGCCGCTTTGGCCCGGCATGGACAAATCCATGACGAGGATGTCGAGTTCGACGTTGCGAACCAGGTCAATGGCCTCGCGGCCGCTGCCGGCCTCGCCGACGACGCGCAAGTCGACCTGGTCCGAGAAAAACTGCTTGAGCCCCGAACGCACAATGGCGTGGTCGTCCACAATTCCGATTTTGATCATGTCGCTGTCTTCCTATAAAGCTGCAAGCCGGCAACGCCGTGAAAAGAGAAGCCTTGAACTGGCGCCTGCTTTAATTTTCAGCACCCATTATTGACGAATTCTTCACCGAAGTACCAAACGGAGTTTGCCGTGAAAGCATTTGCGATACCCAGAATGGCCATCAGCCTGCCTTTGGCGGTGCTGGCCGCCGCCTTCCTCATCTTCATCAATGAGGCGAGTTTCCGCAAGTCTACCGAAGCGGCGGCCAGCATTGAAGAGGCGCAGCAGACCCGCGGCGCCATCAACAAACTGCTGCAGCACATGCTGGACGCGGAAACCGGCCAGCGGGGCTACCTGCTGACGGGCGACGCGCGCTACCTGGAGCCCTACAACGCCGCGCTGGCTGACATCGACCACAACCTGGACACGCTGCGCCAGCTGTTCACGCCGTACCGCGAACAACTCGCGGAGTTCGGCCAGATGTCGCGGCACGTTTCCCGCAAGCTGGCCGAAATGGACCTGAGCGTGCGCATGCGCAAGGAGGGCAATGAGGACGCCTGGAAATTCGTGCTGACCACGGACGTCGGCAAGGAACACATGGAGGCCATCCGCGAGCAGTCCGCGAAGCTGGCTGCCGGCAGCGTCAGCAAGATGGAACAGGGCCAGGAGCAGATCCGGCGCTCGCTGCAGCTGTCGCGCATCGGGGTGGCCACCGTGGCGCTGGCGGGTTTGCTGGCCTTCTACATGTACCTGCTGCAGACCAAGGCCTTGCTGGCTTCCGGCCGGCGCGAGCAGGAGTCGCTGCAGCGCGAGCGCGACTTCCTCGAGGTGCAGGTGCGTGAGCGCACCGCCAACCTGGCCGAGCTGGCCACCCACCTGCAGAATGTGCGCGAGGACGAGCGCGGCCACCTGGCGCGCGAACTGCATGACGAGCTGGGCGCGCTGCTGACCGCGGCCAAGCTCGACGTGGCGCGTTTGAAGTCGCGCCTGGCGGGCAACATGCCGGAAGCGGTGGAGAGGCTCACCCACCTGACCAACACGCTCAACAGCGGCATCGCGCTCAAGCGACGCATCGTGGAAGACTTGCGGCCGTCCTCGCTGTCGCACCTGGGCCTGGTGGCCTCGCTGGAAATCCTGGGGCGCGAGTTCGAGGAACGCTCGGGCCTGACCATCACCACCGACCTGGAGCCCGTCGAACTCGGCGGCTCCGCGCAACTGACCGTCTACCGCCTCGTCCAGGAGTCGCTGACGAACATCGGCAAATACGCGGAAGCCAGGCAGGCCGAGATCAGCCTGCATAACTTCGACAGCTACATCACCGTGGAGGTCAAGGACAACGGCAAGGGATTCAAGGTCGGCAGCGTGGGCGCGGGCAGCCACGGGCTGGCCGGCATGCGGCACCGCGTCGAAGCCGCCGGCGGCCGCCTCACCGTCACCAGCGCTGAAGGCGAAGGCACACGGATTTCCGCGGTGCTGCCGAAGACGCGCTGAAGCGTGCCGGCATGACCGCACAGCGACGCACAGACACATCGCCGCAGAAACACGTCGGGTGCGCGCAGGCAGCGGCGAACGCGCGCGCACTCTCTCGCCCTTCCACGCGAGCGGCGTAACAAAATGTCGGCCCCCTCCTACAGGGCATGGCCATTCGAACTGACAGAGGCACACGCCTGCTGCCGATGAGGCAGCTTCAGGGGCTTCACTAAGCTTGGGTCAAAGGCCGCTTCAACCGAAGCAAAGGCCATCACTGAAGCCAAAGGAGCCCCAGATGCTGCACTATTCCGTCGTTTTTCTCGTCATCGCGCTGATCGCCGCTGTGTTCGGCTTCGGCGGCATTGCGGCCGGCGCCGTTGAGATCGCCAAGATCCTGTTCTTCATCTTTGCCGTGATGGCCGTTGTGAGTTTTGTCATCAGCCTGCTGCGCAAGAACTGACGGCTTTCACGCGCTTTATTTCGCACGAGGCCTTCCACATGAGCCGCGTCACTTGCTGACACGGCTTTTGTTTTCCCCGCCATTTCTTATTTCTTTAACCACCTAGGACCGCCATGAACACCCAGACCGTCGCCAATACCGCCCGCCAAACTTCCGACGAGCTGCTGCAGACCGCCGAAAAAACCGTGGCCAGCACACGCAGCTACGCCAACGAAGCCTTCGACAAGGCCGAAAGCAAGGTGCGTGACCTGCGTGGCAGCGTCGACCCGGTGGTCGACATGCTTGCCTCCAAGGCCCAGCACCTGGCGCGCCAGAGCCTGGATCTCGCCGCTGAAGCCAAAGACCGTGCACAGCGCTCACTGTCCAACGCGGCGGGCGCCACCTCGCGCTACGTCGCGGACCAGCCCCTGCGTTCCGTGCTGATCGCCGCGGCGGTGGGCGCAGGTGTGGCGCTGCTGATTTCGTCGGCACGCCAGCGCCAGCAGAACCGCTACTGATTCGCCGCTGCGTCGACCGAACCATATCGCCATGCTTCATCCCCTTTTCTCCACCATCGTTCAGCGGCCGGACCTGGTCGCCGACCACCTGTCGGCTTATGCGGCACTGTTTCAGGAAGAAGCTTCCGAAGCAGGCTCCGAGGTGCTGACGCGTGTTGTGGCCTGGGCCGTGGCGGTCGTGGCGGCAGCGGTCTTCCTGTGCCTGGCGGGAACGGCCGTGATGCTGGGCATGCTGCACAACCAGTTTCACTGGGCCCTCGTGGTGGTGCCGGGGGTTGCACTGGCAATCCTGGTGGGCGCCGCCCTGCGGGCGCGAAAACCTTTGACCTCGGAACGTTTTCCCGAGTTGAAGGCCCAGATCGACAGCGACGCCCGCGCCTTGCGCATGGCGGCTTGAGCCAGGTACAGAGACGCGCCATGACCTCTTCCACCCAGCCCACGCCGCAGGAAAGACTGGCCAGCAGCCGCAGGGCCATCGTCAGGCACATGAGCCGCGATAACTCTTCCGATGATGAACCGGAGCAACCTGGACATTACGGCGAAGAAGATTTTTCGTCATCTGAAGGCGGAACCTGGAGCTTTGTAAAACACGCCCTGGGGGCCTGGTGGCAGCACCATCCCGTGAACGCCACCTTCAGCCTGGCGCGACCAGTCCTCGACCAGTATGCAAAAGAAAAACCGCTACAGCTGCTGGGCATCGCCGCCGTGGCGGGCGCCGCCGCTGTGGCGCTCAAGCCCTGGCGCCTGGTGTCGATGGGCAGCCTTTTACTGGCCGCCCTCAAGTCGTCGGAGATTTCCGCAACCCTGCTCTCCCTGGTCTCCCGTCCCCACGACTCCGAACAGACACAAAGACAAAGAACATCATGAACTTCCCCGTGACCTCCAAACCCTCCGTAGCCACGGCTGCCTCCAGCGAATTGATGCTGGACGAATCCGGCCTGGATGCGGCCCGCAAGAGCCTGGCCGACGGCGCCATCACGCCGGCCTACGGGCCGCATCGTGAGGCCATCGTGAAGCTCCTCAACGACGCGCTGGCCACCGAACTGGTATGCGTGCTGCGCTACAAGCGCCACTATTTCATGGCCAGCGGCCTGTCCTCTCCGGCCATTGCCGATGAATTCCTCGTGCATGCCAATGAAGAGTCGGCGCACGCCGACCGCATCGCGCGGCGCATTGTCCAACTGGGCGGTGAGCCCGACTTTTCACCCAGCACGCTGCTGCAGCGCAGCCACGCGCAATACGACGAATCCAACGACCTGAAAACCATGGTGCGCGTCAACCTGGTCGCGGAACGCGTCGCGGTCGAGGCCTATCGCCAGATGATCGCGCTGATCGGCGACAAGGACCCGACGACGCGGCGAATGCTCGAAGACGTGCTGGCCGACGAGGAAGAACACGCCGACGAGCTCAAGGACTGGCTCGAAAAATAAAAGATGACCGCAGGCCTGTGGGCGTGGTGCCGTCCACAGGCAGGCTTTTTCAACCTTGCACCAAAACCATGACATCAACACAAGAGGAAACCATATGAAATACGCTCGCGCAATTGCATTCGCCGCTCTGGCAGGCATCACCATCATTGGCAGCGGCTGCGCTGTCGGGCGTGGCCAGGAAACTGCCGGCGCCTACGTCGACGACGCCGCCATCACGACCTCCGTGAAGGCCAAATTCGTCGAGGACAAAACCGTGGCGGCCTCCTCCATCAAGGTGGAAACGCTCAACGGCACCGTCCAGCTGTCCGGCTTCGCCAAATCCGCCGCGGAAAAGGCCCAGGCTGAAAACATCGCCCGGAACGTGAAGAACGTCAAAGCCGTTCGCAACGACATCGTCATTCGCCCGTAAACGGTTAGACCCCATGCCACCGGAAAGTGGCTGGAAAAGGCAGGCATGGAATTTTCCGTGGCCTGCCTTTTTCGCGTTCCGGGCCGGGCCCGCAGCCCAAGGATCAGCCTGCGGCTTTCACCTCAAGTTTGTTGTCCACCGATTTGACGCCTTTGACCGCCTTGGCCTGGTCGGCGGCCTTGTCGCGGGCAGCCGCCGTGGGCGCGGAACCCTTGAGGGTCACGGCGCCGTCGCGGGTATCCACATTGATCTTGAGCACGCTCAAGTCGGGGTCTTTCGCGAAGCCCGCGGTGACGGTCGTAGTGATGGTGAGGTCGTCGATTTTTTCACCGGCCTTGGCGGCCATGTCCTTGCTGGAAGACTCAGCGCTTTGGGTCGCATTTTTCACCGCGGCGCCGGCACTGGCCATTTCGCTCTCAGCCTTGGCTTTGGCCCTGGCGGCGGCGTCTTCGGTTTTCGCAATGGCCGAGTCAAGTTGCTGGCCGGCGGTTTTGCCTTCATCCTGCTTGTTGCAGGCCGACAGGGCCAGTGCCAGCGATGCCGCGACCAGGACGGTCAGCGGACGGAGGGCATGGCCCGTATGCGAGGGGTTCAAAAGAATGGGAATCATGGTGGCTCCTTATCGGGATGTGAGGGGCCCGGCCTGGACGGCTGGGCGCAAGGCAGCGGCGAAGCGGCGTTCGCGCACATTCACTCTAGCCAGATGACCCGTTGCCGCACATCGGCCCCGGCTGAAACAGCCGTAGGACAAGGGGCAGCGGCGTCAGCGCTGTGAATGACAGCTGCCGTGCCGCTTGCGGAATTGCGCGGGATACACCGCCGGCGCCCCCTGCGACGGCGAAAAAATCCCCAGCCCTGCGGCCCTGGCATGCCGCTGTTCTGCGGCATAGGGACCGGCCTTGCCGCGATTGCGGTAAGACCAGGCCAGACCCTGCGCCACCATCCACCGCCCCGTGTCTTCACCTTTGAAAGTGATCTTCGCCAGCAGGCGGCCGTAGTCATCATGGTGACGGCCCTGCACGGCGACATGCTGGCCCAGCACCTTGCGCATGAGCGCATCCCGAGACGCCGCGCCGCCGGCCTGGCAGATTTCCGGCGCGTCTATGCCGCTGATGCGAATGCTGAGGGGCTTGCCGCCCCCGGGCGGCCGCACCTTCACGGTATCGCCGTCGACCACATAGGTGACCGCGCCGGACCAGGCAGGTGCTGAAGACTTTGCCCGCGAAGACGCCTGAACCGGGAACCAGGCGCCCAGCAGTGCGGCTATCGTGAGTGCACGGAAAAAAGAAGACATTGTCCGAAGAGGCCCTGAAGCGTGGAAAGAAGACTCCGAATATACTGGACAAATAAACAGTATCGCCATACCCAAGTCCGCGAATCTCAGGCCGTGACGATCCAGCCTTCCAGCGAGTCCATCTCCATCGGCAAGCCGTAGCGCGGCGCGCCCTGCTGCAACGCCCAGGCTGCCTGCATCAGGCACAGCACGGCGTCCAGGGTGTCGCCGCTGGCGTCGTCAACCAGCGTGTCGCGCTGGGCATGACTGACCTTCAGCCGCAGACCCAGCCGGGTTTGCCCGTTTTCGAGTGCGGTGATCAGGTCCTTGCGCGCGATCAGCCGCTCGGGCGTCTGTTTGGCCTTGTCGTCGCTTTTATACGAGCGGTTGCCGAGCACCTCGCGCGCGAGGAGGCCGGGGTAACCCTCGAGCGCAACACGGTGCATGTCGCCGTCGTGCAGGCCCGGAAGGTGGACCCCTGCCGCCAGCAGGCGTGGCACACCGGCGTGCAGCATGTAGGCCACAGGTGGGTTGACCCATTTCATCGAGGGGCTGGACCCGGCTGGCCTGTCGGCCGCACGGTGGGCGAACTTCTGCCCGGCGGGGCGGGCATCGCAGAAGGCGGCGAAGGCGCTGCGGATGTCGGGCCGGCTCAAAGCCGCGTAGTGCAGCATCAGGTCCGGCCAGCGGACGGGCCAGCCGAGTTGCTCGACGAGTTCGCGCGGAAGGCCGAAAGGAAAATCAAAAGCGCCCAGCCATGCGGTATTGCGGTGCAGCCATTGCTCGAAGCCATCAAGCGACTCGATACGCTCCAGACCGGCGAGCAGCACACGGCCGCCGGCTGCGGAGCCGGTGGCCATCACAATGGGTTTACGGCGGCTGGGGCTGCTCGAAAAATCGCAGCCCAAAAGCAATTCGGGCGCTGGCATCATGCGCGCGTCTTCACGCCGGCTCGATTGCCCGGCTCAAACGCGCCCGCAGATGGAGGCGGTGGCCATCAGGTCTTCGAGCAGCGCGTACGACACCTTGCCGGAGACGGAATAGGGGTCGAGCTCGGCTTTCTCGGAATATTTCAGGAGGATGGAGTGGTTGAGCTTGGAGAGGTTGACCTGCCCCATGGTCCAGCCGCCGAAGCGCCGCTCGGAGATTTCCTCGAAGTGCAGCAGCACCACGTCCTTGTGGCGGGCATCCTGCTGGATATGGCCGAACAGGTCGCTGACCGCCATGCGTCCGCCTTCGATGGCCTGCAGGAAGATGCCACCGCCGTAGCAGAGAATGCCGGTGATGCCGGTGGCCGGGTTGTGCTGGCGCGACTGCGACAGGATGCCCTCGATGGCTTCAGGGCTGGTGTCGACCGCGCGGCTTGCATAAAGTAAACGAACCAACATCTTTAGCCCTTCTGCGGAATCAGTGCGAGGAATTCGCGGCGCAGGGTCGAGTCCTTCAGGAACACGCCGCGCATCACCGAGTTGATCATCTTGCTGTCCATGTCTTTCACACCGCGCCAGGCCATGCAGTAGTGGCTGGCCTCCATCACGATGGCCAGGCCGTCGGGCTGGGTTTTCTCCATGATCAGGTCGGCCAGCTGCACCACGGCCTCTTCCTGGATTTGCGGGCGGCCCATGACCCATTCAGCCAGGCGCGCGTATTTGGACAGGCCGATCACATTGGTGTGTTCGTTGGGCAGCACACCAATCCATATCTTGCCGATGACCGGGCAGAAGTGATGCGAACAGGCGCTGCGCACCGTGATGGGCCCGACGATCATGAGCTCGTTGAGGTGCTCGGCGTTGGGGAATTCGGTGATGGTGGGTGACGCTACATAGCGGCCCTTGAAGACCTCGTTGAGGTACATCTTGGCCACGCGGCGCGCCGTGTTGTTGGTGTTGTGGTCGCCGGCGGTGTCTATCACCAGGCTGTCGAGCACGCCCTGCATCTTGCCTTCGACTTCGTCCAGCAGTTTTTCGAGTTCACCGGGCTGGATGAACTGGGCGATGTTGTCATTGGCGTGAAAGCGCTTGCGCGCCAGGGCCAGGCGTTCGCGGATCTTGACGGAAACAGGCGTACCCTCGCCGGTCGCGTCCTGGGGGGGCGTGTCGGATTTCATAAGCATGCCAGATATTACCAGCCTGCTCTTTCGGCGTCTTGTCCGGAATCTGACAGGGTCTTTGGCCTTTCGCCCTTTTCGTGCGGGCATAAGTCGCTATCAATTTAGTAGCTACTTAACGGGGAAATGGCCTCGGGACGTCAGTAACGCTGACCCGCCACCAGCAGCGCCAGCCGCACCAGGGCATAGGCCACCCAGCCCCGCAGCCGCTGGCCCAGGGGGCGGTGGCTGTGGGCGGCCGGGTCCATGCGCCGCCCCTGCTTGACCATGGTATCGCGCAGAATGCCGGCCAGGCCTTCGGCAAAGGCCTTGTCCTCGACCACCACATTGGCTTCACGGGCCAGCAGCAGACTCAAGGGATCGAGGTTGGACGAGCCCACGGTGGCCCAGTGCCCGTCCACCACGGCCACCTTGGCGTGCAGAAAGCCGGCCTCGTATTCATGGATCTCCACACCCGCCGCCAGCAGGACGCCGTAGACGGGCCGGGCCGCGTGGTACTGCATGAAGTACTCATAGCGCCCCTGCAGCAGCAGCGTCACACGCACACCGCGGCGCGCGGCTCCGATCAGGGCCCGCCGCAGCTTGCGCCCCGGCAGGAAGTAGGCGTTGGCGATGATGATTTCATGGTGCGCCTTGCCGATGGCCTTGCGGTAGGCGCGCTCTATGCTGCTGCGGTTGCGCAGGTTGTCGCGCAGTATCAGTGCCGCCCTGGGTCCGGCGGCTGCGCCATTGCCCGTCGCAAGCGGTGTGGCACCCGTGCGCCCACCGTACCCCGCGGCCTTGAATTTCTCCCACGCCGCGTTCATGTGCCGCTGCCGCGCGCTGTACCCCGCCTGCACGCGCCACCACAGCAGCGCCATGGCGTCGGCGGCCTCCAGCGCCAGCGGCCCGGTGGCGGCCACGGCGAAATCGACGCGCGGCGCCTGGAGTTCGCCATGGTTGGGATCGTAGAAATCGTCGAGCACATTGATGCCGCCGCAGAACACCGTGTGCTGGTCGACCACACAAAGCTTGCGATGCAGCCGGCGCCAGCGCTCCGGCACCAGCAGGCCCAGGCCGCTCAGGCCTGTGCCCAGGGGTGAATACACACACCAGTCGACTTTGGCCTGCGCGAATTTTTCAGCCCACTGCGGCGGTAGCGGGCTGGTGCCTATGCCGTCCACCAGCACTTGCACCGTCACACCGCGCCCGGCGGCACGCGCCAAAGCTTCGGCCACCTCGGCCCCGGCGCCGTGAAAATCAAAAATATAGGTTTCCAGCTGCACCCAGCTTCGCGCCGCGTCCAGCGCCTGGACCAAGGCGGGGAAAAAATCCCGCCCGCCCTGGAGCAGTTGCAGCGCGCCGGTCTTGTGGAGGGGGTACAACATGGCCGCTGGCGTTCGTCCCTGTGCGAATGAAGAGGAGGAGATGGGCGTGGTCCGTCCCATTTAAACCGAGCGATCGGGGTTTGCCAATCCCGTGAAACGCCAACTCACAAAGTGTTGCGCCCTGCCCTGTGCGCAGTTCAACCCATGAATTGCGGCAGGAGCAGCACCGCCTCGGCATTCGAGGGCGAAAAGCACAGGTCGGCGGCCGCGTGGAGCGGCAGCCATCGCCAGGCGGTGTGCTCTTCAGGGTTGAGCGTCACCTCGCAGGCCCTAGGCAGGCACAGGCTGAAGACGTGTTCGGTGTTGTGGGTGACACCGGGCGCATACCGGCTACGCCAGACGGGGTAGATCTCGTAGACATTGGACAAACCCCAGTCACGGAACTGCGCCGGCGCGGCCGCAATGCCGGTTTCCTCAAGCACCTCGCGCACGGCAGTCTCCAGCAGGGGTTCATCCACAGCGTCTTTGGACCCTGTGACGCTCTGCCAGAAACCGGGATTGTCGGCGCGCTCTATCAGCAGCACCTCGCGCTCAGGTGTGTGGATGACGACCAGCACCGACTCGGGGATCTTGAACGGCTTCAAGACATCCCTTTCGTACTGGCCGTGCGGCGCGCCGTTTTAGACGGGCTGCGGATTGCGCAGACGGATGTGCAGTTCGCGCAATTGCTTTTCGTCCACCGGGCTGGGCGCGTGCGTGAGCAAGTCCTGTGCGCGCTGGGTTTTCGGAAAAGCGATCACGTCGCGAATCGACTCTGCCCCCGTCATCATGGTGACGATGCGATCCAGGCCGAAAGCCAGGCCGCCGTGCGGCGGCGCGCCGTACTGCAGCGCGTCCAGCAGGAAGCCGAACTTCTGCTGGGCTTCCTCAGGGCCGATTTTCAGCGCGCTGAACACCTTGCTCTGCACCTCGGCGCGGTGGATACGGACCGAGCCGCCGCCCAGTTCCCAGCCGTTGAGCACCATGTCGTAGGCCTTGGCGATGCAGCGGCCCGGGTCGGTGTCCATCCAGTCTTCGTGCCCATCCTTGGGTGCGGTGAAAGGATGGTGCACGGCGCTCCAGCGCTGGCCGTCCTCGTCGAATTCGAACATCGGGAAGTCCACCACCCACAGCGGCTTCCAGCCCTTGGTGAACAGGCCGGTTTTCTTGCCGAAGTCGCTATGTCCGACCTTCAGGCGCAGCGCGCCTATGCTGTCGTTGACGATCTTGGCCTTGTCGGCGCCGAAGAAAATGATGTCGCCGTTCTGCGCGCCCGTGCGCTTGAGGATCTCGGCGATGGCGGCATCGTGGATATTCTTGACGATGGGGCTTTGCAGGCCCTCGCGGCCCTTGCCGGCGTCGTTGACCTTGATCCAGGCCAGGCCCTTGGCACCGTAGATCTTGACGAACTCGGTGTAGCCGTCGATCTCGCCGCGGCTCATCTCGGAGCCGCCGGGCACGCGCAGGGCCACCACGCGGCCGCCCGCCGTCGTGGCCGGCGCGCTGAAGACCTTGAAGTCCACGTCGGCCATGACGTCGGTCAGTTCGGTGAATTCGAGGTTCACGCGCAGGTCGGGCTTGTCGGAGCCGAAGCGGTGCATCGCGTCGGCATAGGCCATGACGGGGAATTCGCCCAGATCGGTGTTCAGCACGGTCTTGAAGATGTTGCTGATCATGCCCTGGAACAGGTCGCGGATATCCTGCTCGCCCATGAAGGAGGTTTCAATATCGATCTGCGTGAATTCGGGCTGGCGGTCAGCGCGCAGGTCTTCGTCGCGAAAGCACTTGGTGATCTGGTAGTAGCGGTCGAAACCGGACACCATGAGCAGCTGCTTGAACAGCTGCGGGCTCTGCGGCAGCGCGAAGAACATGCCTTCGTTGACGCGGCTGGGCACCAGGTAGTCGCGCGCGCCCTCGGGCGTGCTCTTGGTCAGCATGGGCGTTTCGATATCGATGAAGCCGTTGGCATCGAGGAACTTGCGCGTTTCCATGGCCACGCGGTAGCGCAGCATCAGGTTGTTCTGCATGTAGGGGCGGCGCAGATCCAGCACGCGGTGCGTGAGGCGGGTCGTCTCCGACAGGTTGTCGTCGTCGAGCTGAAAGGGCGGCGTGACGCTGGGGTTCAGCACGATCAGCTCGTGGCACAGCACCTCGATCTTGCCGCTCTTGAGGTTGTCGTTGGTCGTGCCCTCGGGGCGAGCCCGCACCACGCCCTTGACCTGAACGCAGAACTCGTTGCGCACGCCTTCGGCGGTCTTGAACATGTCGGCGCGATCCGGGTCGCAGACCACCTGCACATAACCTTCGCGGTCGCGCAGGTCGATGAAAATCACGCCACCGTGGTCGCGCCGGCGGTTGACCCAGCCGCACAGGCTCACGGTCTGGCCCATGAGGCTCTCGGTCACCAGACCGCAATAGTGGGAACGCATTTGGGAAACGATGGCCATAAAAATTCTCGAACTTTCAGCGCCTCACGCGCGGGGTTTGCAGTTTTCGCCGTTTAAAGGGGAGGGGTCAGGGGAAGGGTCGCGGGCGCCGGTGCGGGCTTTGAGGGCACCACGACACCCATGGAAATCACGTAGGTCAGGGCTTCATCGACGCTCATCTTGAGCTCGATGCAGTCGCTTTTTTTCAGCATGACGAAGTAGCCGCCGGTGGGGTTGGGCGTGGTCGGGACGTAGACGCTGAGGTAATCGCCTTGCAGGTGGTTGACCACGTCGCCGCCGGGCGTGCCGGTGAGAAAGCCTATGGTCCAGACGCCTTCACGCGGCCACTGCACCAGCAGCGCCTTGCGAAAAGCATTGCCGTTTTCCGAGAACACCGTGTCGGAGACCTGCTTTACGCTGGAATAGATGGAGCGCACGATAGGGATKCGGCTCAGGAAGGAGTTGCCCCAGCGCACCAGCTTCTTGCCGAAGAAATTGCTGGCGAAAGCGCCCATCAGCAGCACGATCAGCAACGTGAGCAACACGCCGAAGCCGGGAATGTGAAAACCCAGGAGCTTGTCCGGGTGCCAGGAGCCGGGCAGGATCAGAAGCGTCTGGTCCAGCGTGCCGACGATCCAGTCGAGCACCCACAGCGTGATCGCCAGGGGCACCAGCACCAGCAGTCCGGACAGAAGCCAACGGCGAATGGAAGCCATCACGAAGAGGTCTTGGTGGCGCTATCGCCGCCCGAAGCTTTGACCGGCGCGGGAGCGGGCGCAGGAGCTGCAGCAGGGGCAGGCGCTGCGGCCGTGCTGGCCGGCGGGGCCGCACCCGCATCAGCGGCTTTGCCGGCACCGGCTTCGCCGCCGTCGGCCTTGGGCGCGGGCGTGCCCGTGCTGTTGCCGCCGCGAAAATCCGTCACATACCAGCCCGAGCCCTTGAGCTGGAAACCCGCGGCCGTCACCTGCTTTTTGAACGCAGGCGCGCCGCATTGCGGGCACACCGTGAGCGGCGCATCGGAGATTTTTTGCAGAACGTCCTTGGCATGCCCGCAGGACTCGCATTTGTAGGCGTAGATTGGCATAGTGCTTAAGGGTTTGAGGGAGTATTCCCAGGCAATCGGCCCGGGAATTTGCCAGGGAAAGGCATCCCGGGTGCAAAGCCCTCAATTATAGGCCGTTGAGACCCGAACCGGCTCAGAACAGGCGGTAGCGCAGCACCTGCACCAGCTGCATGGTGACCAGCGCCAAAACAAAGCCCAAACCGCCGTAAATCACGCTCTGCAACAGCTTGTTGGTGCGCTTTTGCTCTTGCAGGAGTTCCTCGATCTCCCGGCGCTGCAGGCCGGGCGTCGATTTGAGGTACTGCGACAGCAGGCGCGGCAGGCCCGGCAGCAGCTTGGCATAGGCCGGCGCCTCGGCCTTGAGCTGGGCCAGCAGCTTCTCGGGGCCCACCTGCTCCAGCATCCACTTTTCAAGAAAGGGCTTGGCGGTGCTCCAGAGGTCCAGGTCGGGGTCCAGTTCCCGCCCCAGGCCTTCGATGTTGAGCAGGGTTTTTTGCAGCAGCACCAGCTGGGGCTGGATTTCGACGTGAAAGCGCCGCGAGGTCTGGAACAGCCGCATCAGCACCAGTCCCAGCGAGATTTCCCGCAGCGGCCGGTCGAAATAGGGTTCGCAGCAGGCGCGGATCGCGGCTTCCAGCTCGTCGACCCGGGTTTCAGGGGGCACCCAGCCCGATTCGAGGTGCAGCTCGGCCACGCGCTTGTAGTCGCGCTGGAAGAAGGCGCTGAAGTTCTGCGCCAGGTATTCCTTGTCGACCTCGGTGAGCGTGCCCACGATGCCGAAGTCCAGCGAGATGTAACGGCCGAAAGTTTCCGGCGCCAGGCTCACCTGGATATTGCCCGGGTGCATGTCGGCATGGAAAAAACCGTCGCGAAAGACCTGGGTGAAGAAAATGGTAACGCCGTCGCGCGCCAGTTTTTTCATGTCCACGCCGGCGTCCAGCAGGCGCTGCACCTGGCTGATGGGAACGCCTTTCATGCGCTCCATCACCATCACGTCGGGCATGCAGAAGTCCCAGACCATCTCCGGAATCATGACCAGGTCGAGATCCTGCATGTTGCGGCGCAGTTGGGCCGCATTGGCCGCCTCGCGCAACAGGTCCAGTTCGTCGTGCAGGTATTTGTCGAACTCGGCCACCACTTCACGGGGCTTGAGGCGCTTGCCGTCGGCCGAGGCGCCCTCCACCCAGCCGGCCATCATGTGCATGAGTGCCAGGTCTTTTTCGATGGCGGGCAGCATGTTGGGCCGCAGCACCTTGACGGCCACTTCGCGTCCGTTCGGCAAGGTGGCGAAATGCACCTGGGCAATCGAGGCGCTGGCCACCGGCACCTGGTCGAAGCTCGCAAAAATCCGGTCCAGCGGCCGGCCGAAGGCCTTTTCGATGATGGCGAYGGCTATGGCGGAATCGAACGGCGGCACGCGGTCCTGCAGACGTGCCAGTTCGTCGGCGATGTCGGGCGGGAGCAGGTCGCGGCGGGTGGACATCACCTGGCCGAACTTGACGAAGATGGGCCCCAGGCTTTCGAGGGCTTCTCGCAGCCGCTCGCCACGCGGCGCCTTCAGGTTGCGGCCCACCGAGACAATGCGCGTCAGCATCCGTATCCACGGACGCTCGAAGCTGGAAAGCACCAACTCATCCAGGCCGAACCGCAGCACGGTCCAGACGATGAAGACGCCCCGGAAAAGCCGGGTCATGCAGAGGCCTTCGCTGTGGGAGCACCCTCGCCCGCCGCAGGGTCCGTATGAGCTGCTTGCGTGGCAACCCCGGATGAGGCAGATGTTGTGGACAGCGGCGTCTTGGCCAGGAATTGCTTGAGCCCCTCAAACAGCCTGCGCCCGGCGTCGGCCACGGCGTGGGCCGGTGCATCGCCGATCAGGCGCGACAGGTCTTCCTCGGCATCCCAGCGCAGGTTTTCCGCCAGCCAGCCCAGCTCGGCGGCGAGCTGCACGTCGCCTTCAATCTTCACCGGCGGCGGCTTGCCGGCCAGGACCGATTGCACGACGGTGAGGGGCGATTCGGTGGCGACGGCCAGCGTGAGGTCAGGCTTGGCGCCGGACTCCGCCCGGTCCACCAGGCCCGCAGGCGTGACCACCAGGTCGATCGAAAAAAGTCCCCAGCGCAGGTGCACCACCCGCCCCTTTTGCCGCAGCAGGCGGTCCTGCGCCTGCTTTTCCTGCATCAGGACATGGTTCAGGAACAGCACCAGCCGCTGCTGCCCCTCATCCACCACCCAGGCGGGAGGCTGAAAGCGGGTGGCGATGGATTCCAGAAATGAAAAAGGGGACGATGTATTCATACGTCCCCGATTCTGACATGGCCCCCACGGTCGCGCACTTCGTGTGGCCTGCGGCCTCTCCCTGCCCCTTTCACCACAAAAGGGGCCGCTGCGCCTGCGGCCCGGCAAAGCCGGTTCCGCGGCCCCTGCTTGGTTGAAGAGCCCTTGGCTGCAGCTCCTAATGGGGCTGAGAGGCGTGCCTTCCGCTAACGATTATTGGAGAGCCTGTACCCCGGCCACTAACCAGCCGCTGCCGCCGTTGCGGGGCTTGGTCATATTCCAGACTTCGCGGAAGGGACTTGCGCCTGCGGAGGCGTCTTCGCGAATCATGCCGGAGAACTCCACGCTGGCCATGTAGACATCGCTCAGTTCCTCGATACCCAACAGCTGGGCGTCCAGCATCACGACCTCGGTCTTGTTGACCTGGCCGCCGGTGTGCGATTCGCGGTCGGCGAGCTGGGTCTTGATCTGCTCAAGCATGTCGTCCGTCATCATGGCGCGCAAGCTCTGGATGTCGGAGCGGTCCCAGGCGTCCTGCAAGGTCACGAAGTTGGCTTTGCTGGCCTTGAGGAAGCCTTCGGCGTCAAAGCCGGCCGGGACACCCCAGGACTGCGAACCGAGCAGCGCCGAGCCGATCATGGAGCCACCCGCGGCGGGCGCGGCCGCGTCGTATTTGTTGGCATCGAAAGCCATGCTGCTGCGCTCCCAGGGGCGCGCGGAGGCATCGTTGCCGACGTTCTCGGGGCTGTAGTTCTTGGGAGTGGTGGCATTGCCCGCGCCCTGGAAGGCGAAGGGCGCCTGGCCGGACGCCGCGCTGGGCGCAGCGGACGCTCCGCCTTTGAGCCTGCGCATGACGAAGCCGATCACCACCATGACCACCAGCGCCAGCAGGGCGAACATGATGATCTGGCCGAAGGCGCCGCCCAGGCCCAGCGACGAAGCCAGCCAGGCCAGGCCGAGGCCGGCAGCCAAGCCGCCCAGCATCGCACCCCAGGGGCGCTTGGGCGCTTGCGCGGGTGCCGCGGCGGGGGTGGCCGGCTTGGCGGCGGAATTGGTCGCGGAGTTGGCGCCGCCAGGGGCGGCCTCGCGTTGCGTGACGTTGGACGACTGCTTGCCGATCGATTTGCCGCCGCCCAGGCGCTTGGCCTCGGCCGACGTGCCTGCAAGGGCCATGGCCGTGACCAGCACGGCGGAAAGAATCGCGGACCAGATCTTCATATCGTCTCCTTAATCACACTCAACACTTCAACACTTGATTCCAACATGCAATGCCACTACGCCGCCCGTCATGTTGTGATAGTCCACATGGCCGAAACCACCTTTACGCATCAGGGCTTTCAGTTCTTCCTGTCCCGGATGCATGCGGATCGACTCGGCGAGGTACTGGTAGCTTGAGTCGTCATTGGCCACCAGCTTGCCCAGCCGGGGCAGGACCTTGAAGGAATACCAGTCGTAAACCTTTTCGAGCGGCTTGGCCACTTTGGAGAATTCGAGCACCAGCAGCTTGCCGCCGGGCTTGAGCACGCGGTTCATTTCGCGCAGCGCGTCTTCCTTGTGCGTCATGTTGCGCAGGCCGAAGGCGACGGTCACCACGTCGAAACTCGCATCGGGAAAAGGCAGGTGCTCGGCATCGCACACCAGCGTCGGCAGGCTCACCCCGACGTCCAGCAGGCGATTGCGGCCTTCGCGCAGCATGGCTTCATTGATGTCGGTGTGCACCACACGCCCGGTGCTGCCCACCTTGGGGGCAAAGGCCAGCGCCAGGTCGCCGGTGCCGCCGGCAATGTCCAGCACCTGGTAGCCTTCCTTGACGTTGGCCACCAGCACGGTGTAGGCCTTCCAGGCGCGATGCAGGCCCATGGACATCAGGTCGTTCATCACGTCGTACTTGGGGGCCACGGAGTCGAACACGCCACGTACGCGGCGCGCCTTGTCCTGTTCGTCGACGGATTCGAAACCGAAATGGGTGCTGCTCATGAGTGAATGCTAGAGGGCAAAGCAGGGAATGGCCGCGACAACCCTGGGCTGACACGGGGCATTGCGGGCTTATTGCAGGTTTTATGCTGGAAAAACAACAGTGCCGTGATGCGTGGCCTTGACGGCCTTGCGCGGCATGGCGAGGAGCCTCGCACGGCTCGCGTCATCAGTGGCTGGCGCAACCGTGGCCGTGGCCACCGCTGCCTGCCTGGGCCATGGGCGCATCGCGGTCCACGCCGGCAGCTTCCAGGCGCCGCTGGTAGTCGTCCCACAGCCGGTTTTGCTCGGCGCCCAGGTGGTAGAGGTAGTCCCAGGAAAAAATCCCGCTCTCGTGGCCGTCGGAAAACACCGGCTTGACCGCGTAGTTGCCAATGGGCTCAAGTTCGACCACCGTCACCTCGCGCTTGCCGGTCTGCAGGATTTCCTGGCCCGGACCGTGCCCTTGCACCTCGGCGGAGGGAGAGTAGATGCGCATGAGCTCAAACGGAATGCGGAACTCCGCGCCATCGGAAAAAGCGATTTCCAGCACGCGCGACTGGCTGTGAACCGTCAGCGCCGTGGGCGTCGGGGAGCCGGGTTGAAGGCCTGCCATGGGGAGTCGCTTTCTGAAATGAAACGGCCGGACACACCGCGCCGGCCTGGTTTTGGCAATATCTCTGTTGACACTCGGCCCTGGGAGGCCCTAAACCAATACGCGCTCAATGCCGCCGTGGTTGGCCGCCTCCACATAGGCCGGCAGCCATTCCTTGCCCAGGATCTGGTTGGCCATTTCGACGACGATGTAGTCCGCCTCGAGCAGGCCGTTCTGCAGGTCGTCGCCGTAGCGCGAGAGCCCTTGCAGGCAGCTCGGGCAGCTGGTGAGTATCTTCACATTGGCGGTTTCAGCGACCGCGCCGGAGGCCCGCAGGGCGGCTTCGCCCTTGCGCAGCTCTTCTTCCTTGCGAAAACGGATCTGCGTCGAGATGTCGGGGCGGGTGACGCCCAGCGTGCCCGACTCGCCGCAGCAGCGCTCGTTCTTGAGCACGTTGTCGCCCATCAGGGCCTTGACGGTTTTCATGGGCTCCTGCAGCTTCATGGGGCTGTGGCAGGGGTCGTGGTAAAGGTAGCCCGCACCGGGTTGGCCGGTGCGCAGGGTAATGCCTTTTTCGAGCAGGTACTCGTGGATGTCGATGATGCGGCAGCCCGGGAAAATCTTCTCGAACTCATAGCCCTGCAACTGGTCGTAGCAGGTGCCGCAGCTGACCACCACGGTCTTGATGTCCAGGTAGTTCAGCGTATTGGCCACGCGGTGGAACAGCACCCGGTTGTCGGTGATGATTTTTTCGGCCTTGTCGAACTGGCCGCTGCCGCGCTGCGGGTAACCGCAGCACAAATAACCCGGCGGCAGCACGGTCTGCACGCCCGCGTGCCAGAGCATGGCCTGCGTCGCCAGGCCCACCTGGCTGAACAGGCGTTCGGAGCCGCAACCCGGGAAATAGAACACGGCCTCGGTTTCGGAGGTGGTGCTTTTCGGGTTGCGAATGATGGGCACGTAGTCCTTGTCCTCGATATCCAGCAGCGCGCGCGCGGTCTTCTTGGGCAGGCCGCCCGGCATCTTCTTGTTGATGAAGTGGATCACTTGCTCTTTGACGGGCGCCTTGCCGACCGTGGCCGGCGGCAGCGCCGTCTGCTTGCGCGCGAGCCGGCGCAGCAGGTCGTTGGCCAGGCGCTGGGCCTTGAAACCCACGTCCACCATGGCGCCGCGCATGAACTTGATGGTCTGCGGGCTGGTCGCGTTCAGGAAGAACATGGCGGCGGCGTTGCCGGGCCGGAAGGACTTCTGGCCCATCTTGCGCAACAGGTTACGCATGTTCATCGACACTTCGCCAAAGTCGATGTCCACCGGGCAGGGCGTCAGGCACTTGTGGCAGACCGTGCAGTGGTCGGCCACGTCCTCGAACTCCTCCCAGTGCTTGATGCTCACGCCGCGCCGTGTCTGCTCCTCGTACAGGAAGGCCTCCACCAGCAGCGAGGTCGCCAGGATTTTGTTGCGGGGGCTGTACAACAGGTTGGCGCGCGGCACGTGGGTGGCGCACACCGGCTTGCATTTGCCGCAGCGCAGGCAGTCCTTCACACTRTCGGCGATGGCGCCTATGTCGGACTGCTGCATGATCAGCGACTCGTGGCCCATCAGGCCGAAGCTGGGCGTGTAGGCATTGGTCAGGTCGGCATGCAGCCCCTGCCCTTCTTTCCCAAGATGCCCCTGGTTGCGCAGCAGCTTGCCTTTGTTGAAGCGCCCTTCGGGGTCAACCTTTTGCTTGTACTCGGTGAAAGGCCGCAGCTCCTCGTCGGTCAGGAACTCGAGCTTGGTGATGCCAATGCCGTGCTCGCCGGAAATCACACCGTCCAGCGAACGGGCCAGCACCATGATGCGCGCCACGGCTTCGTGCGCGGTCTGCAGCATTTCGTAGTCGTCGCTGTTGACGGGCAGGTTGGTGTGCACATTGCCGTCGCCGGCATGCATGTGCAGTGCCGCCCAGACGCGGCCCTTGAGCACGCGTTTGTGGATGGCCGTGCACTCCTCGAGGATGGGCAGAAACGCGGCGCCCGAAAAAATCGCCTGCAGCGGAGCACGGAGCTGGGTTTTCCAGCTGGCGCGCAGCGAATGGTCCTGCAACTGCGGGAACAGCGTGGCTACGCCCCCGAGCCAGCCGGACCAGAGCGCGCGCACGTCGGCCACGAGGGCCAGCGCCTCGGCGACGCGGTCCTCCAGCAGTTCGGCTGAGGGGATGTCATTGGCGTCGTCGGATTTGCCCAGGGGCAGGCTGCCTTTGAGGAAGAAAGCCTCAAGCTCGTCGCACAGTTTGATCTTGTTGCGCAGGCTCAGCTCGATGTTGATCTGCTCGATGCCGTCGGTGTATTCGGCCATGCGCGGCAGCGGAATCACCACGTCTTCATTGATCTTGAAGGCGTTGGTGTGTTTGGAGATGGCCGCGGTGCGCTTGCGGTCCAGCCAGAATTTCTTGCGCGCTTCGGCGCTGATGGCGATAAAGCCCTCGCCGTTGCGCGAGTTGGCGATGCGCACGATCTCGCTGGTGGCGCGGGCCACCGCGTCGGCGCCGTCGCCGGCGATGTCGCCGATCAGCACCATCTTGGGCAAACCGCCGCGTTTGGACTTGGTGGCATAGCCGACGGCGCGCAGGTAGCGGTCGTCCAGGTGCTCCAGGCCGGCCAGGATGGCGCCGCCGCGCTTTTGCTCGGCGAACATGAAGTCCTTGATCTCGACGATGCTGGGCACCGCGTCTTTGGCGTTGCCGAAGAATTCCATGCAGACGGTGCGCGTGTGCGCCGGCATGCGGTGCACGATCCAGCGCGCGCTGGTGATCAGGCCGTCACAGCCTTCCTTCTGGATGCCCGGCAGGCCGCTCAAGAATTTGTCGGTGACGTCCTTGCCCAGGCCTTCCTTGCGGAAGGACTTGCCGGGAATGTCCAGCCGCTCGCGGCGCAGCGGCGTCTTGCCGTCGGCCTCGAAATACTGCAGCTCGAAGCTGGCCATGTCGGCGTCGTGGATCTTGCCCAGGTTGTGGCCCACGCGCGTGACCTCCAGCCAGGTCGCCTCGGGGGTGACCATGCGCCAGGAGGCCAGGTTGTCCAGGGCGGTGCCCCAGAGCACAGCCTTCTTGCCGCCCGCGTTCATCGCGATGTTGCCGCCTATGCAAGAGGCCTCGGCGGAAGTCGGGTCGACCGCGAACACAAAGCCGCCGCGCTCGGCCGCATCAGCCACGCGCTGGGTGACCACGCCGGCCTCCGTCCAGATGGTGGCCACCGGTTTGTCGACACCGGGCAGCGAAATCATTTCGACCTCGGTCATCGCCTCGAGCTTTTCGGTATTGATAACGGCCGACTTCCAGGTCAGCGGAATCGCCCCGCCGGTGTAGCCGGTTCCGCCGCCGCGCGGGACGATGGTCAGGCCCAGCTCAATGCAGGCTTTGACCAGCCCGGCCATTTCGGCTTCGGTGTCGGGCGTGAGAACCACAAAGGGGTATTCGACGCGCCAGTCGGTGGCGTCGGTGACGTGCGAGACCCGCGAGAGGCCGTCAAACTTGATGTTGTCCTTGAGGGTCAGCTTGCCGAGTTTGCGGCCGGCCAGGCGGCGCAGGTCGTACATCTCGCTGAAAGAGGTGTAGAAGCGGGTGACCGCTCCGCGGGCGGCGTCCAGCAGCTCGCCCACGATGGCGTCGCGCTGCGGGTCCGCATCCGGCGTGCGGCGCTTTTCCACCTCTGTCAGCCGGTGCTGCAGGGCATCGACCAGCATCTTGCGCCGCTTGGGGTTGTCCAGCAGATCGTCCTGCAGGTAGGGGTTGCGCTCCACCACCCAGATATCACCCAGCACTTCGTACAGCATGCGCGCGGAGCGGCCGGTGCGGCGCTCGTCGCGCAGCCGGTTCAGCAGGTCCCAGGCGCGTTCGCCGAGCAGGCGTATGACCACCTCGCGGTCGGAGAACGAGGTGTAGTTGTAGGGAATTTCGCGGATGCGGGCTTCGCCGGCCTTTGCGTCATCGGCAAAGACATGGAGTTCTTGGAGTGTGGTAGGGGCGTTCATCGTGAAAAGCCAGCGGCTGCATTCCATTTCTCATTCAATGCGAGAGTAGGCGCGCCGCCGTAGACAGTGCTATAGCACGGCAAGGCGGGGCAACGACCTATCGCTTTGAATGGGAAATGGAATCAGACCCGTGTCCAGCGTTGTTGCCCTATATTACCGCAGCGCAACATTTAGAGCGCCGCCCCCAAAGTCATACGTGACCTTATGGAAATCCCGCTTGTCGGACGTCTTCCAAATCGCTTAAATCCACGTGTCATAAACAGTTCCTAGACTGTCCCGTTTAACTTGGCGCGCCTTTTCGCGCCCAAATCCCAGGAGTTTGAATGAAAAACCGTCTTTCCGCCTTTGCTTTTGCTGCCCTGGGCCTGTGCATGCCTTTGGCCAGCCAGGCGCAGACCGAGATCCAATGGTGGCACTCCATGACGGCCGTCAACGGTGAATGGGTCAATGACCTGGCCAAGCAATTCAACGAGAGCCAGAAGGAATACAAGGTGGTGCCCATCTACAAGGGGACCTATGACGAATCGATGACCGCGTCGATTGCCGCTTTCCGCGCCGGCAACGCGCCCCACATCCTGCAGGTGTTCGAGGTCGGCACCGCCACCATGCAGGCCAGCAAAGGCGCCATCGTCCCCGTCGGCAAGATCATGCAAGACGCTGGGGAAAAATTCGATCCGAAAGCCTACATCCCCGCTGTCGCCGGCTACTACACCGCGCCGAACGGCCAGATGTTGAGCTTCCCGTTCAACAGCTCCACCACCATCTTCTACTTCAACAAGGACGCGTTCAAGGCCGCCGGCCTGCCGACCGACAAGGCGCCCGTCACCTGGCCTGAAGTCGTCAATGCCGCCGCCAAATTGAAGGCCTCCGGCCACAAGTGCCCCTTCACGACCGCCTGGCAGAACTGGACGCAGGTCGAGAGTTTCTCGGCCTGGCACAACGTCGAATTCGCCACCAAAGCCAACGGCCTGCAAGGCCTGGATGCGCGTCTGAAGGTGGACTCGCCGCTGCACCAGCGCCACATCGAAAACCTGGCCAATATGGCCAAGCAGGGCTTGTTTGTTTACAAGGGCCGCGGCAATGTGCCTGAAGCCAGCTTCGTGTCGGGCGAATGCGCCATGATCAATACCTCCTCGGGTTTTTACGGCAATGTGGCCAAGAACGCCAAGTTCGCCTACGGCCTGGCACCGCTGCCTTACTACCAGGATGTTCCGGGCGCACCGCAGAACACGGTGATCGGCGGCGCAAGCCTCTGGGTCATGTCGGGCAAAAAACCGGCCGAATACAAGGGTGTCGCCAAGTTCTTCAGCTTCATTTCGACCCCTGAAGTGCAGTCGGCCAGCCACAAGCGCACCGGCTACCTGCCTGTGACGATGGCTTCGTACGAGCTGACCGAAAAATCCGGCTTCTACAAGCAGAATCCGGGCACCGACGTCGCGGTCACACAGATGATTCGCAAGGTGACCGACAAGAGCCGCGGCATCCGCCTGGGTAACTATGTCCAGATACGCGCGATCGAGGACGAAGAGCTCGAACAGGTCTGGAATGGCAAGAAGACGGCCAAGGAAGCGCTGGACGCCATCGTCAAGCGCGGCAACGAGCAGCTTGAGCGCTTCCAGAAGGCCAACAAGAACTGATCACGCAAGAGACAGTGCAGGCCCGCCTGGCGGGCTACACTCGGCCCGCCTGATCTCTCTCCCAGACAAGGGAAGGCCAGGCGGGTTTTATGTTTAGGCGCTCTCAAATTTCTGCCCACTAGAAGGCCTTATGGAAAAACGCGTTGTCTTTCGATCCAGCTGGCTGCCCTGGCTGCTGCTGTTGCCGCAAATGGCGGTCATCCTGGTGTTCTTCTTCTGGCCCGCAGCACAGGCGCTGCTGCAGTCGTTGCAGCAGCAAGACCCCTTCGGCACCTCCATCGAATTTGTCGGGCTGGCCAACTTCCGGCAGTTGCTCGACGACCCGAGCTACGTGGAGTCCTTCAAGACGACCGCGTTTTTCTCGGTGATGGTGGCCGGCATAGGTATCAGCCTGTCGCTGGCGCTGGCTGTTTTCGCCGACCGCATCACGCGCGGCGGCATGTTCTACAAGACCATGCTGGTGTTGCCCTACGCAGTGGCGCCCGCGGTGGCGGCCGTGCTCTGGGTATTCATGTTTTCACCCTCGCTTGGCGTGGTGGCTTACGCGCTGGGCAAGATAGGCATCAACTGGAACCACCTGTTGGACTCCGGCCACGCCATGACGCTGATCGTGATGGCCTCGGTCTGGAAACAGATCTCCTACAACTTCCTGTTCTTCCTGGCGGGCCTGCAGTCGATTCCAAAGTCGCTGATCGAAGCGGCCGCGATCGACGGCGCCCGGCCCTGGCGCCGTTTCTGGACCATCCAGTTCCCGCTGCTGTCGCCCACCACCTTCTTCCTGCTGGTCATCAACGTGGTGTACGCCTTCTTCGACACCTTTGCCATCGTCGACGCCGCTACCCAGGGCGGCCCGGGCAAGGACACCGCCATCCTGGTTTACAAGGTGTATTACGACGGCTTCAAGGCCATGGACCTGGGCGGCTCGGCCGCGCAGTCAGTCGTCCTGATGGTCATCGTGGTGGCCTTGACGGTCATCCAGTTCCGTTACGTCGAGAAGAAAGTTCAGTACTGATGAAAACGAAAAATACGACGGGAGCCCACCATGGTTGAAAAACGCGGGACCCACGGCATCCTCGCCCACGTGGTGGTGATGCTGGGTGTCTTTATCGTCGCCTTTCCCCTCTACCTGGCCTTCGTGGCCTCCACTCACACGGCGCAGGAAATCGTGCAGGCACCCATGCCCATGCTGCCGGGCGCGAACATGCTCGACAGCTACAAGGCGGCGCTGTTCGGGCGTGAATCCGCGGCCGGCTCCAACGCGCCGGTGGCGCACATGATGTGGGTCAGCTTCGTCACGGCAATGGTGATCGCCATCGGCAAGATCGCCATCTCGCTGCTCTCGGCCTTCGCCATCGTGTACTTCCGCTTCCCCTTCAAGAAGACCTGCTTCTGGGCCATCTTCGTGACGCTGATGCTGCCGGTGGAGGTGCGCATACTGCCCACCTACAAGGTGCTGTCGGACCTGAACATGCTCAACACCTACGCGGGCCTCACCGTGCCGCTGATCGCCTCGGCGACGGCGACCTTTTTGTTCCGCCAGTTCTTCCTGACGGTGCCTGAAGAGCTGACAGAGGCCTCGCGCATGGACGGCGCCAGCCCCATGCGCTTTTTCTTCGACGTGCTGCTGCCGCTGTCCAAGACCTCGATCGCGGCGCTGTTCGTGATCCAGTTCATCTACGGCTGGAACCAGTACCTCTGGCCGCTACTGGCCACGACCAGTGAAGACATGTACCCGGTGGTTGTCGGCATCAAACGCATGATCGCCGGCGGCGACGGCCAGAATGAATGGAACGTGGTCATGGCGACCGCCATCCTGGCGATGCTGCCGCCCGCCCTCGTGGTGGTGCTGATGCAGAAATGGTTCGTCAAGGGCCTGGTCGATACCGAGAAATAAAAGAAACCAACAAGACAAGACGGAAACATCAATATGGCATCCCTTTCATTCAACAACGTCGTCAAGCGCTATGGCTCCGGCAAGGACGCGCTGCAGGTATTGCACGGCGTGAACGCCGAGATCAAGGACCACGAGTTCATCGTCATCGTCGGCCCCTCGGGCTGCGGAAAATCCACCCTGCTGCGCATGGTCGCCGGGCTTGAAGAAGTCAGCGGCGGGGAAATTTCCATAGGCGGCAAGGTCGTCAACCAGTTGGAGCCCTCCGAGCGCGACATCGCCATGGTGTTCCAGAACTACGCGCTTTACCCGCACATGAGCGTCTTCGACAACATGGCCTACGGCCTGAAGATCGCCAAGGTGCCCAAGGACGAGATCAAGACGCGCGTCGACAAGGCGGCCAAGATCCTGGAGCTGGGCCACCTGCTGGACCGCAAGCCCCGCGCGCTTTCTGGCGGCCAGCGCCAGCGCGTGGCCATGGGCCGTGCCATCGTGCGCCAGCCGCAGGTGTTTCTGTTCGACGAGCCGCTGTCCAACCTGGACGCCAAGTTGCGCGTGCAGACGCGCCTGGAGATCCAGAAGTTGCACCGCGAGCTCGGCATCACCTCGCTCTTCGTCACCCACGACCAGGTCGAGGCCATGACGCTGGCGCAGCGCATGATGGTGATGAACGCCGGTCGCATGGAGCAGTTCGGCACGCCCGAAGAGGTCTACAACCGGCCCGCCACTACCTTTGTGGCGAGCTTTATGGGCTCGCCTCCCATGAATTTGCTCAAGCAGGCACCTAATACTGACTTCGGCGGCAAGCCGGGCGCAATCCTGGGCATACGGCCCGAACATCTGACGGTGGGCGCCACCGGCTGGGCCGTGCAGGTCGACACAATTGAGATGCTGGGCGCCGAGCGGCTGGTGTATTGCCGCATGGGTGGTGAAGCCATCATCGTGCGAACCGATGAAAGCCTGTCCACGGCGCCGAAAATCGGCGCAACCATCCACGTGGAGCCGCGCGCGGACCGCCTGCACTGGTTTGACGCGGAAACGGGAAAACGCCTGTAGCCCCTCGACTTCAGGCCTTAGCACCCCCAGGAACATCCATGACAAACCCCGTCACGGCCGCCAATTGGCCCTATCCCCACTGGGTGGCACACCGCGGCGCCGGCAAACTGGCGCCTGAAAACACCCTGGCGTCCTTCATGCTGGGTGCCAGCCATGGCTACCGCATGTTCGAGTGCGATGTGAAGCTCAGCGCCGACGGCGTCCCGTTTTTGCTGCATGACGCCACGCTGGAGCGCACCAGCAATGGCAAGGGTGTGGCAAGTGATTTGACCTGGGAGGCACTGGCCAAGCTCGATGCGGGCGGCTGGCATTCGCCGGCCTTTGCCGCCGAGGGCCTGGCCAGCTTTGAGCGCATCGCCCGTTTTTGCCTGGACAAGGGCTATTTCCTCAACATCGAAATCAAGCCCACGCCGGGCGCAGAGGCCCGCACCGGCACTGTCGTGGCCAATGAAGCGGCCCGGCTGTGGCAGGGGACGGCCATTCCCCCGCTGTTGACGTCTTTCCAGCCGCAATCGCTGGAAGCGGCCCGCGCCGCCCAGCCTCAGTTGCCGCGCGGACTGCTGCTCGACGAGCTGCCCGCCAACTGGCTGGAAACAGCGACGGGCCTGGGCTGCGTGGCGATTGTCTGCAACCACAAGCTGTGGAACGCCGATACGGTGGCTCAAGCCAAAAAAGCCGGCTTCAGGTTGCTGAGTTACACGGTGAACGACGAGGCCAACGTGCAGCGCCTGCTGGCTTTGGGCACTGACGGCGTCATCACGGACRCAGTGAACCTCTTCAAGCCCGATTAGTTTTCAGGCTCTCCAGGCGCCAAGCAAGACCCACTGGCAAAGTGCCGCACCACCCACCATGGCGGCATAGGTCAGCATCTTCCCGTCATGGCCGAAAAACACCAGGCCGGCGATCAGCACCGCCAGATTCGCGGCAAAGACAATGGCCGTCTGCGCCCACCAGGTAGCCGCGACGGGCCGGCTTGACCTGAAAATACCGCCAAAGACACGGCTGGACAGCACCAGCAGCAGCGCGACGGCAACGGCCGGCAGGACAAAATTGAGCAGGTGGTTGGCCAGCAGGTAAAAGGTCATGCGCTTGTGGACGGTTGAAGAATTACCGGGAAATCACTCCGACAAAGCCCAAAAAAGGGCTATCAGAGCGATTGCCAGGGCTTCTCACCGGCCCGGCTGCTTCAATTTTATAATCGGAGGATGTCAGTCTGGGCCCTTGGGCTAAACCATAACACCGCACCGCTCGATTTGCGCGGGCGATTTGCCTACGCCCTGGACCAGATCGAGCCCACCTTGCGCGGCCTGCGCGCCTCGCTGGCGCGCCAGCCCGAGGCGACGCTTCTCTCCACCTGCAACCGCACCGAAATCTACTGCGCCGGCGACAAGACCGACCTGGACCACACGCTGGAATGGCTGGCCCACAACGGTGGCGTCTCGCCGGCCCTGCTGCGGTCCCATGCCTACACGCTGCAAGGCGACCAGGTTGCCCGCCACGCTTTCCGTGTGGCCAGCGGCCTGGACTCCATGGTGCTGGGCGAACCGCAAATCCTGGGCCAGATGAAAGATGCGGTGCGCGCCGCCGAAGACGCCGGCGCCATGGGTACCACGCTGCACCAGCTGTTCCAGCGCTCCTTCGCCGTGGCCAAGGAAGTGCGCAGCAGCACTGAAATCGGCGCGCACAGCATCAGCATGGCGGCGGCCAGCGTGCGCCTGGCCGGCCAGCTGTTTGAGAACCTGAGCGACATCAAGGTGCTGTTTGTGGGCGCGGGCGAGATGATTGACCTCGCGGCCACCCACTTCGCCGCCAAAAATCCCAAGGCCATGGCAATCGCCAACCGGACCCTGGAGCGCGGCGAAAAGCTTGCCGGCCGCTTCGGCGCGGAAGTCATGCGCCTGGCGGACCTGCCCAGCCGCCTCCATGAATTCGACGCGGTGATCAGTTGCACCGCCAGCACGCTGCCTATCATTGGCCTTGGTGCCGTGGAGCGCGCCGTCAAGCTGCGCAAGCACCGTCCCATGTTCATGGTGGACCTGGCCGTGCCGCGCGACATCGAACCCGAAGTCAAGGCGCTGCCCGACATCTATCTCTACACGGTGGACGACCTGGCGCACGTTGTGCAGACCGGCAAAGACAACCGCAAGGCCGCCGTCGCGCAGGCTGAAGTCATCATCGACGCCGGCGTGCAGAACTTCATGCACTGGCTCGGCCAGCGCCGCAGTGTGCCGCTGATCCAGCAGCTCAATGCACAGACCGACGAATGGCGCGCTGCCGAAATCGTGCGCGCCAAGAAGTTGTTGGCCAAGGGCGAGCCCATAGACACGGTGCTGGACGCGCTGACCCGCGGCCTGACCCAGAAAATGCTGCACGGTACGCTGGCCGAGCTGCATGCGGGCGATGCCAGCAGCCGCGAGGCCACGGCGCAGGCCGTCTCCAGGCTGTTTTTGCGCGGCCAGCTGCCCAAAATCCAGTCCGACGACAAAGAGCGTTAGCGCCCGCCTCGCGCTGACTCCTCGCGCCGGCGCCAGCCTGCGGCTTTTTTGACGGCCTTGTGGCCCCCTCCTCGGCTTTCCCGCCTTCATCAGATTCATGAAACCCTTTCTCCACCAAACCCTGGACCGCCAGCTCCTGCGGCTGCACGAGCTGGACTCGTTGCTGTCCGCCAGCGACGTGGTCAGCGACCTGGACCGTTTTCGCGCCCTGACACGTGAGCACGCCGAGGCCAGCGTGATCGCCGAGCAGTACACACGGCTGACCACACGTGAGGCCGACCTGGCCGGCGCTGAGAGCATGCTGCTAGAGGCCAAAAACGACCCCGAGATGGCCGCCATGGCCGAGGAAGAAATCGCCGCGGCCAAGGCCGACATCGCGCAGATCGACGAAGCCCTGCAGCTGATGCTGATCCCCAAGGACCCGGACGACGTGCGGCCGGCCTTTGTGGAAATCCGCGCAGGCACGGGCGGCGACGAGTCGGCGCTGTTTGCGGGAGACCTGTGCCGCATGTACACGCGCTTTGCCGAGCGAAACCGTTGGCAGGTCGAGGTCATCAGCGAGTCGCCCAGCGAGCTGGGCGGCTACAAGGAAGTGGTGCTGCGCATAGAGGGCGGCGCCGACGCCCTGGGCGTGGGCGTCTACGGCAAGCTGCGTTTCGAGTCGGGCGGCCACCGCGTGCAGCGCGTTCCCGCCACCGAAACCCAGGGCCGCATCCACACCAGCGCCTGCACCGTGGCCGTGATGCCCGAGCCCGACGAGGCCGTGGCCATACAGATCAACCCGGCCGACCTGCGCATAGACACCTACCGCGCCAGCGGCGCCGGCGGCCAGCACATCAACAAGACCGACTCGGCCGTGCGCATCACGCACATCCCGACCGGCATCGTCGCCGAATGCCAGGACGGGCGCAGCCAGCACAGCAACAAAGCCCAGGCGCTCAAGGTATTGACCGCCCGCATCCATGAAAAAGACCGCGCCGAACGCGCCGCCAAGGACGCGGCACTGCGCAAGGGCCTGGTCGGCACGGGCGACCGCAGCGACCGCATACGCACCTATAACTTCCCGCAGGGGCGCCTGACCGACCACCGCATCAACCTGACGCTGTACAAGCTGCTGGCCATCATGGAAGGCGACCTGGGCGACGTCATCACAGCGCTGCAGGTGGCGCGCGGCGCCGAGCAGCTCGCTGAACTCGAGACCGCCAACAGCGGGCTCTGAGGCCTCACCGTGAACCCTCCAAACTGCGCCCAGGCCCTGGCCACCGCCCAGACTCTGGGGCTGGATCGGCTGGACGCCCAGCTCCTGATGCTGCATGCCCTGGGCAAGCCCGACGACGCGCGGGCCTGGTTGCTGGCGCACGACACCGATGTTCTGCCGGGCAGCGTGGCCGAGAATTTTCGCGCCATGTGCCTGCGCCGGGCGGCGGGGGAGCCCCTGGCCTATATCGTCGGCCGCAAGGAATTTTTCGGCCTGACACTGCAGGTGGATGCACGCGTATTGGTGCCGCGACCTGACACGGAAACCCTGGTGGAGTGGGCACTCGAACGCTTGYGGGCACCCGGCCTGCCGCCGGCCCCCGCGGTACTTGACCTGGGCACGGGAAGCGGGGCGATTGCGCTGGCCGTTTCGCACACCCTGCAAACCACCGGCCGCCAAGGCAAGGTCGTGGCCGTTGATGCAAGCGCGGATGCGCTGGAGGTGGCCAGCGGCAACGCCGCCCGCCTGGGGCTGAACCTGGACTTCATCCAAAGCCATTGGCTGAATGAAGTTAGCGGACACTTTCATCTGATCGTCAGCAACCCGCCGTACATCGCCAACAGGGATCCTCACCTGGAGGCCTTGGCGTATGAACCCCTGTCTGCGCTGACGGCCGGTACCGACGGGCTGGACGACATTCGGGAGATCGTCAAGCAGGCTCCCGGTCACCTGCTGGCGGGGGGCTGGCTGCTCCTGGAGCACGGTTACGACCAGGCCGAAGCCGTGTGCGCCCTGCTCGCCCAGACCGGCTATGAGCAGGTGCAGAGCCGGCTGGACCTGGCCGGCATAGCGCGCTGTTCAGGCGGGCTGTGGCCGGCCGGGCAGGCAGCCATGTGAAATCTCAAACGGCGGGATAATCGGACTGTTGAATTCCGCTTCCCGGATTCCATCTAACTGACATCGCCCATCCCCGATTTGGGGCCAGGCAGGGCCTCTCGCCCACCCCACGGATTTGCAAAGGATTTCCCATGAGCACCACAGACCCTACCCAGCAACGCATCGCCGACATCGTCAAATCCAGCGATGTTGTCCTCTTCATGAAGGGCACGGCGCAGTTCCCCATGTGCGGCTTCTCCGGCCGCGCCATCCAGGTCCTCAAGGCCTGCGGCGTGAACAAGCCCGCCACAGTGAATGTGCTGGAAGACGAGGAAATTCGCCAGGGTATCAAGGAGTTCAGCAACTGGCCCACCATTCCCCAGCTGTATGTGAAGGGGGAGTTCATCGGCGGGTCGGACATCATGATGGAGATGTACCAAAGCGGTGAGCTCCAGCAGGTGCTGGGCGCTTCCGCCGCCTGAGCGCCAAAGGCCCAAAACACGGGGCCGACAAGCCCCGCGACTGTCATCTCAGGGGCCGTCAGCGGGTATAGCCAGAGCAGGCGCCCGCGTCCACGGCGCCCTTGCATTCACGCTTGAGGCGCGCTGTGCGCTCGGCAGGCGTCTCGCCGGACCCCTGCAGGAATTTGGCCTTGCTGCCCGAGCCGGCTTTGGCGGCTTTCTTGGATTTGGACTTGGACTTGGCGGGCTTGTCGCCCTCCTGGGCCGGCGTGGTCTGCGCGTTGACATGACCTGCCGACAGGGCGACCCCCAGCAATGCGGCCAGGAACGGCGCCATCAAAGACTTCTTGCTCATTTCTCTCCCTCTCTCTTTTTTTTTTGCTCTCTCAACGAAAACGCGGGTGACACCGCGCGCCTCGGCAAATTCTATTGCAGCTTCGGGTCGCCAAAAGCCTCGTCATCGGGTGGTGCGTCCGCCGGCAAACGAAAACCTTCGCTGGCCCAGGCGCCCAGGTCTATGTTTTTGCAGCGCTCGCTGCAGAACGGGCGAAAGGGATTGCTGGGCGCGTAAACGCTTTCACCGCCGCAGCCTGGGCATACGACCAATTTGACGGGTAAAGATTCTTTTTTCATCACAGGCGTGTTTTACAACAAGTCTGGGTGCAAGCGCAGAATGAAGGGAATCGGCAAACGAGGCTGAGAAAGAGCCAGAGGCTTGGGGGTGGCAAGCCCGCGGTTCAGGAGCAGAGCGTCAGCTCAAACGCCGAATCTTCTGTGCTGGCATGAAGCCGGTCATCGTCACCGTGGCGCATGAGGCGCACGGACACGATCAGGCGATTACCGCTGATTTCGGGGATCAGCCCGAGGGCGGGATCAATGCGCAAGCGCAAAAGCTGGAAGCTGCGCCCTTGCGGCAACGTCTGCTGGTATTGGCCGCCGGGAGCCACCACCTTTTGCGGCGCGCCGGAATCGCGCAACAAGGTCAAGAGCACACGTATGGATTCGGCCAGCGGCACCAGCGGCGTGATCCATCGCTGCAGGTCCTGCTTGCGCACGTCTGCCTGCAGATGCTGCCAGGCGTAGTAGGCCGGCAGGTCAAACTCGCACGTGCCGCCCGGTATCCCGACGCGGCTGCGGATGCTCATCAACCAGTCGTTTTCCGTGAGGGACTGACCGGCTTTCCCGGGCAGGTGGCTCAGGGCGGAGAAGCAGCTTTCGAGCTGCCCGGTCACTTCGTCAAGCACAGCCTCTGAAATGGCCGGATTGCCGCGATAACCGTTGAGGACGTGTTTCTGTTTCTCCAGGTCCTTGAGGACATCGGTCTTGAGGTCGGCCCGGGCGCCCACGTCCATGATTTCGAAGATGGTCGTGATGGCGTAGTGGTGGTCCGTCGGACTGTCCCGTTCCACCAGTTCGCCAAGGCGGCGGAACAGGTGTTCAAGTCGCAAATACGTGCGTATGCGTTCGTGAAAAGGGTACTCGTAAAGGATCACAGCGCTATGTTTTCGTCGGCATCAATGAGGAGGTTTGTTTGCGCATCATAGCCCGAAGCGCGCGGCAAGCCGCCGCACCTCGGCATCCAGGGCCTCCAGCGGCAAACCATCATTGTGCAGGCAGATGTCGGCAGCCGACAGGCGCTGCGCGCGGCTGGCTTGGCCGGCAATGACTTTTTCCACCGCCTCGCGAGGCCAGCCGTTGCGGGCCATGACCCGGCTGACCTGGGTGGCTTCACCGCAGTCCACCACCAGCACCCGGTCCAGTTGCTGCCGCCAGCGGCCGGACTCCACCAGCAGGGGCACGTCGAACACCACACAAGCGCATCCGGCGGCGGCTGCCTGCTGGTATTGGCGCAGGGTCTCCTGGCTGACCAGGGGGTGAATAATGGATTCCAGCTGCCGCTTGACCAGCGGGTCATCAAAGGCCAGCTGGCGCATCCTGTCCCGGTCCATGGCGCCGTCAGCTGTAACCATCTGGTCGCCGAACTGCGCGGCGATCTCTTTGATTGCCGCCCCGCCGGCCGCCGTGACCGCGCGGGAGATCGCATCGGCGTCCACCAGCACCGCGCCGCAGGCCACCAGGGTGCGGGCAACTGTGCTTTTTCCGCTGCCTATACCGCCAGTCAGTCCGATGCGCAAGGCTGCACGGCGCATGGCATCAGAGGCCGATAAACCGCAGGATGGATTGGGGCCCGAAGACCATGGCCGTAAAGCCAGCCCCGGCCAGGAACGGGCCAAAGGGCACATAACCGCCCTCACGCAATCCGCTGGAAAACTTCATCGCAATGCCGACGATGGCGCCGATCACGGAGGCCATCAGGATCATGGGCACCAGGGCCGGCCAGCCGAACCAGGCGCCCAACGCGGCGAAAAGCTTGAAATCGCCGTAGCCCATGCCCTCCTTGCCAGTCACCAATTTGAAGGCCCAATAGACCAGCCACAAGGAAAGGTAACCGGCCACAGCGCCCCACAAGGCCGTTGTGAGGCCGACCGGAGGATTCCACTGGAGGGCGGCAACGATCAGGCCGGCCCACAGCAAGGGCAAGGTGATGTCGTCCGGCAACAAGGTCGTGTCCCAGTCGATCACCGCAAGGGCCAGCAATGCGGCCGAAAACCCGCACCAGGCCAGCGCGGTCAGCGACCAGCCCCAGCGCGACACGCAAAAGAAAAATAGCGCGCCCGTCACTGCCTCCACTATGGGATAGCGCGCGCCGTAAGGCGTGCCGCAGACCGAACATTTACCTCGAAGAAAAAGGTAGCTGGCCACCGGAATGTTTTCATACCAGCGTATGACGTGGCCGCAACTGGAGCAGCGCGAACGCGGCACCACCAGATTGAATTTCTCTGAGGGCTCCTGGGGCGCGCCGGTTAGTTGGGCGCACTCCAGCGCCCACTGCCGCTCCATGATTTTGGGCAGGCGGTAAATAACGACGTTGAGGAAGCTGCCGATCAGGAGGCCCAGAAAACCCGCCAGCGATGCGTCGAACGCCGGCCCCAGCCCAGTCCCCATCAAACGACTTGACCCAGCTTGAAAATAGGCAGGTACATGGAAACCACGATCCCGCCGATCAGCGTGCCCAGGAACACAATGATGATGGGCTCCATCAGGCTGGAAAGGCCGGCCACCATCTCATCGACTTCCGCCTCGTAAAAGTCGGCCGCCTTGCTCAGCATATGGTCGATGGAGCCGGATTCTTCGCCGATCGCGCACATCTGAAGCACCATGGAAGGAAACAGGCTGGCATTGGTCATGGCCGTCGTCAGGCTGGTGCCGGTGGAAACCTCCTGCTGAATCTTTTCCGTGGCATCGGCATACAGCGAATTACCTGAAGCGCCGCCGACGGAATCCAGTGCCTCGACCAGCGGCACGCCGGCGGCGAACATGGTAGCGAGCGTACGGGTCCAGCGGGCTATACAGGATTTCTCAATCAGAGCGCCGAACACCGGCACCTTGAGCAAAGCCCGGTCCATGAACTTCTGCATTTTCTCGTTGCGCTTCCAGGCCTGGAAGAAGAAGTAAAGCCCGCCGCCTATGCCGCCGAAAATCAGCCACCAATAAGCCACAAAAAACTCACTGATCGCGATAACGATCAACGTGGGCGCCGGCAAGTCCGCGCCGAATGAGGAGAACACCGTCTTAAACGCCGGGATCACAAAGATCATGATGACGGCCACCACCACAAAGGCCACCACCACCACCGAGATCGGGTACATCAGGGCCGACTTGATCTTGGATTTGATGGCCTCGGTTTTCTCCATATAGGTCGCAAGGCGGTCCAATAGGGATTCCAGGATACCGGCGGCCTCACCAGCCTCGACCAGGTTGCAATAAAGCGCATTGAAATACAGAGGATATTTGCGGAACGCGGAGCTCAACGAAGTACCGGTCTCCACATCAGTGCGAACATCATTGAGCAGCTTTGTCACGCTGGCATTGGGATTGCCGCGGCCCACGATGTCGAACGCTTGCAGCAGCGGCACGCCAGCCTTCATCATGGTGGCCAGCTGGCGGGTGAAGATGGCAATATCCTTGGGCTTGATGGCCTTGCCGGAGCGCATCTTGCGCTTCTTGATTTTGGTGGGCAGCACGCCTTGCCGGCGCAGCGACGATTTGACCTGGTTTTCGCCGGCGGCCCGGATTTCCCCGCGGACTTGCTTGCCGCCACGGTCCTTGCCCTCCCACTCGAAGACAAATTCCTTGATGCTCTTGGATACTGCTGCAGTTGCCATGATGCCTTCTCGTTGTAATGACAGTCTCAGACCGCCCTGCCGTCCCGGTCAAACCGCCATGTGGCGGACACTAAATGCAGTTGCTTAAACATTGGTGCAGCCCAGAATTTCTTCCAGCGAGGTCATGCCGAGCTTGACTTTGGACAACCCCGACACGCGCAAGCTCTTCACGCCCTCCGCCTCCGCTTGGGCCGCGATTTCCAGGGCGCTGCCGTCGCGAAGGACGATACGCTGAATCTCTTCGGAAATCGGCATAACCTGATAAACACCCACGCGCCCTTTGTAACCATTCGTACACATGGAACAACCGACCGGACGATAAGGCGTCCAGGATCCGTCGACATCGTCTTCGGTGAAACCGGCGTCCAGAAGGGTCTCGCGCGGGATGTCGGCAGGGGCTTTGCAGTTGGGGCACAGCCGCCGCGCCAGCCGTTGGGCGGTGATCAGAATCACGCTGGAAGCGATATTGAAGGGGGCGATGCCCATGTTGCGCATACGCGTCAATGTGGTCGGCGCGTCGTTGGTATGCAGCGTCGACATCACCATGTGGCCGGTCTGGGCGGCCTTGATCGCGATATCGGCAGTCTCGAGGTCGCGGATCTCACCGACCATGATGATGTCGGGATCCTGGCGCAAAAACGCCTTGAGCGCGACCGAGAAGGTCATGCCCGCTTTGTCGTTCATGCTGACCTGGTTGACGCCTGGCAAGGTAATTTCAGCAGGGTCCTCGGCCGTCGCGATGTTGACGCCGGGTTTGTTGAGGATGTTCAGGCAGGTGTAAAGCGACACCGTTTTTCCCGAACCGGTGGGCCCGGTCACGAGAACCATGCCGTACGGCCGCTGAATCGCGTGCAGCAAGCGCTCCTTTTCCGCTGGCTCGTAACCCAGGGCATCAATGCCCAGCTTCGCGCTGCTTGGATCCAGGATACGGATGACGATCTTTTCGCCATACATGGTCGGCAGGGTGCTGACCCGAAAATCGATCACCCGGTCAGGGCCGATTTTTAGCTTCATCTTGCCGTCTTGCGGCACACGCTTTTCCGAGATGTCGAGCTTGGAAATAACCTTGATGCGCGCGGCCAGCTTTTCCTTGATGGCAACCGGCGGCGAGGCGATTTCGCGCAATTCGCCGTCAACCCGGAAACGCACGCGATAGGTATGCTCGAACGGCTCGAAATGCAGGTCGGAGGCCCGCATGCTGAAGGCATCGAGCAGCATTTTCTGCAGGAATTTGACAACCGGCGCATCTTCAACTTCAGAGACGCTGGCCTCACTGTCCTCGGTCGACGCGTCGGCACTGGTTTCGTCAAACTCGAAGTCGTCGCCGATGATGCTCTCCATCGCCTCGGACGCGGAGGTGTTGGAGACCTCCACCAGCTTGGAAAGCTTGTCGTATTCTGCAATCACCCAGTCCACCCCCATCTGGGTGGAGAACTTGATTTTTTCCGCCGCCTCCTGGTCGGAAGGGTCGGCTGTCGCGACGATCAGGCGGTTGTTGCGCTTGCTCAGGACAACGATGCGGTAGGTGGTGCAGATCTTGGAGTCCAGCAGGCCCTTGGGCAAGCGCTGGGAATCGATGGCTTCCAGGTCCAGCAGCGGCGCGGCAAATGCCGTAGACATGGTGTGGGCCAGGTCGAACGCGGAAACAGCGCCTGATCCAGTGAGCTCGGCAATAAAGCTGGTGCGTCCGCTTTGCGCCTTGCGAAAAATGTCTTCCGCAGCTTTTTGACCCAGTTTCCCCGCCACCACCAAGGCCCGGCCGAGGCCGGGTAAAGCCATGGAAGGCGGTTGGTTGATTGCGGTGTCGACAGCGGCCATGGTTCTTGGATTTAGCTCAAATATGTATCATCGCTTATACATTCCCGGGTGTAAATCGAAAACACCCCCACCCCCTCGGCAGCGTTGGAACTATGCGAAGAAAACGCGTATTTAAGAAAAAAGTGCCCTGGTCGGGGTGAGAGGATTCGAACCTCCGGCCTCTACGTCCCGAACGTAGCGCTCTACCAGGCTAAGCTACACCCCGCCTTTTAACCTATCAGGAACGCCTCTCCAGCAATTGGGAAGCCAGCTGCGTCAAGGCATTACTGTAAGTGTTTTGCGGCAACATCTGCAAGGCATTCAGCGCGCGCTGAGCCTCCACAGCGGCAGCATCGCGTGTGGCCMGCAATGCGCCCGTATGCTGCACGATGGCAATGATCTGCGCCATCTGGTCGGTTCCGCCGGTTTCAATGGCCTGCCGGATAGTGGCGCGCTCCGCCTCGCTGCCGCGCTGCATCGCGATGATCAAAGGAAGCGTTGCCTTGCCTTCACGCAGGTCATCCCCCAGATTTTTTCCCATCTCCGAAACGTCCCCGTCGTAATCGAGCACATCGTCGATCACCTGGAATGCCGTGCCAAGCGCCTGACCATAGTCGGCGCAGCTTTTCTCGATAGTGGGCGACGACTGCGCCAGCAAGGCGGCCAGGCGGGCGCTTGCCTCGAACAGCTTGGCCGTTTTGGATCGGATCACCCTGAGGTAACCTTCCTCGGACAGGGCCGCGTCATGCATGTTCATGAGCTGCAACACCTCCCCCTCGGCGATCACATTAGTGGCTTCGGCCAGGGTTTGCATCACGCGCATATCGCCGGCTTCCACCATCATTTGGAAAGCCCGGGAATACAGAAAATCGCCGACCAGCACGCTCGCCGGGTTGCCGAAGGCCTCGTTGGCGGTCGCGCGGCCGCGCCGCAAAGTGGACTCATCCACCACGTCGTCGTGCAGCAGAGTCGCCGTGTGAATGAACTCCACAACGGCCGCGAGGTTGTAGCGCTGGTCGCCGCGATACCCCAGCGCACCGCACATCAGCAGCAAGAGGGCAGGACGCAATCGTTTTCCGCCGGCCGCCACAATGTAACTGGAAACCTGGCTGACCAACGGCACCTCGGACTTCAGGCGGCGTTCGATCACCGCGTCCATCCCGCGCATGTCGTCGGCAATCAGGGCGAGGGCGGCGGCGGTGCTTGAAGAATTGGCAGACAAAAGGCGATCCAGACGTTAAGTTTGGGCCGATTATAGGAAGCCGCCCTGCACGCTCCGGCCCGGCTGGCCCCGCAAACCACCCCCCCAAAAGCGCCAAAACCGCCCTGCTGGCCAATTTCGCCCTGCCGTGCTAGAATCACGGGCTCTGCGGAAATCCGTCTGCAGAACTCAATTTACGAGGTCTTACATGTACGCGGTCATAAAAACCGGCGGCAAACAATACAAGGTTGCCACCGGAGAAAAAATTAAAGTAGAACAGATTGCTGCGGACGTAGGCCAAGAGATCGTTATTGACCAGGTATTGGCTGTCGGCACGGGCAGCTCGATCACGGTTGGTACGCCCTTGGTTTCCGGCGCCACTGTTACAGTCACTGTCCTTTCGCAAGGTAGGCACGACAAGGTTCGCATTTTCAAAATGCGCCGTCGCAAGCACTACCAAAAGCGCCAGGGCCACCGGCAAAACTACACGGAACTGCAAATCGGCGCCATCGCCGGCTGAGCAGGGACGTACCAGGAGTAACGAAAAATGGCACAGAAAAAAGGCGGCGGCTCTACGCGAAACGGGCGTGATTCACAGCCCAAAATGCTTGGCGTCAAGAAATTTGGCGGCGAAGTCATCAACGCAGGCAGCATCATCGTGCGCCAGCGCGGCACCAAGTTTCATCCAGGCGTCAATGTCGGCATCGGCAAGGACCACACCCTGTTTGCACTGGTCGACGGTTCGGTCTCGTTTTCCGTCAAAGGCGCGCTGAACAAGCACACCGTGGACGTGACCCCGGCGTAAGCTGATCACTTCGATAAGTCACTTCGACTGAAACGAAGCCCCGACCTGTCGGGGCTTTTTTGTTTGTAAACTTGGTCTCCGGCTCCCACCGCCCCCCCCCCGTTTTAACCGCGGCACTCCATCATGAAATTTGTTGACGAAGCCTTTATTGACATTGCCGCAGGCGATGGCGGGAGTGGCTGCGTCTCGTTCAGCCACGAAAAGTACAAGGAATTCGGCGGCCCCAACGGCGGCGACGGCGGCCGTGGCGGCCATGTGTACGCGGTGGCCGACATCAACCTGAACACCCTGGTGGACTTCCGGTTCTCGCGCCGCCACGAGGCCCGCAACGGCCAGCACGGCATGGGCTCGGACATGTTCGGCGCCAAGGGCGACGACATCATCCTCAAGATGCCGGTGGGCACCATCCTGACCGACGCCGAAAGCGGCGAGGTTCTCTTTGAACTGCTGGTGCCCGGCGAGCAGGTCCTGATCGCCAAGGGCGGGGACGGCGGTTTCGGCAACCTGCGCTTCAAGAGTTCAACCAATCGCGCGCCCCGCAGCAAGACGCCTGGCTGGCCCGGCGAACGCAAAAGCCTCAAGCTGGAACTCAAAGTCCTGGCCGACGTCGGCCTGCTCGGCATGCCCAACGCCGGCAAGTCCACCTTCATCTCTGCGGTCTCCAACGCCCGTCCCCGCATCGCTGACTACCCTTTCACCACGCTTCACCCCAACCTGGGCGTGGTGCGCGTTGGGCCCGAGCAAAGCTTCGTCGTGGCCGATCTGCCCGGTCTTATCGAAGGCGCCTCCGAAGGCGCGGGCCTGGGCCACCTCTTTCTGCGGCACCTGCAGCGCACCCGCCTGCTGCTGCACATCGTGGACCTGGCCCCCTTCGACGAGGGCGTGGACCCGGTGGCGCAGGCCAAGGCCATCGTGGGCGAGCTCAAGAAATACGATGAAGCGCTCTATGAAAAGCCGCGCTGGCTGGTGCTCAACAAGCTGGACATGGTGGACAACGACAAACGCGCTGCCATCGTCAAGGACTTCGTCAAGCGTTTCAAATTCAAAGGCCCGGTGTTCGAAATCTCGGCGCTGACGCGCGAGGGCTGCGAGCATCTGATCAAGACGATCTACCAGCACGTCAAGCAGGTGCAGAAAAGCGAGCAACCCGTGGAAGAAGTCGACCCGCGCTTCGCCCCACTGCCCCCCGAGCCGCCGGAATCGTCCTGACCCCTTGTTTCCAGCACCCAAAACACAGGCAGGTGCAGGGCTGCACTTGCCGACTCAACAACAATCGCTGCCCATGACCGTGTAACGGGACCGCAGCCTGAGAAGTACCGAAGAACATGCAAGACAAACCAGGCTCCGCCGTCCTGCGCAACGCCAGACGCATTGTGGTCAAGGTAGGGTCCAGTCTGGTCACCAATGAGGGGCGCGGGCTCGATGCGACCGCCATCGGCCAATGGTGCGAACAGCTGGCCGCGCTCGTCAAGGACGGGCGCGAGGTGATCATGGTGAGCAGCGGCGCCATCGCCGAGGGCATGAAGCGCCTGAACTGGACTACCCGCCCCAAAGCCATCCATGAACTGCAGGCCGCCGCCGCGGTGGGCCAGATGGGCCTGGTCCAGGTCTACGAGACCAAGCTGCGCGAAAACGGCATAGGCAGCGCACAGGTGCTGCTCACGCATGCCGACCTGGCCGACCGCGAGCGTTACATCAACGCCCGATCCACGTTGCTGGCTCTGCTGCAGCTGGGCGTCGTGCCCGTCATCAACGAAAACGACACGGTGGTCAACGACGAAATCAAGTTCGGTGACAACGACACGCTGGGCGCGCTGGTCGCCAACCTGGTGGAGGCTGACGCGCTGGTCATCCTCACGGACCAGAAGGGCCTGTACACCGCCGATCCGCGCAAGGACCCGGCGGCGCAGTTTGTGCACGAAGCCAAAGCCGGCGACCCGGCGCTGGAAGCCATGGCGGGGGGCGCGGGCTCCAGCATCGGCAAGGGCGGCATGATCACCAAGATACTGGCCGCCAAGCGTGCAGCGGGGTCAGGCGCCTCCACCGTGATTGCCTGGGGTCGCGAGCCACAGGCGCTGGTCCGGCTGGTTCAGGGCGAGCCCATTGGCACCCTGCTGGTGGCACAGACCCAGAAACTGCAGGCGCGCAAACAATGGATGGCCGACCATCTGCAGATGCGCGGTTCGGTCACCGTAGACGCGGGGGCCGTGGTCAAGGTGCAGGGCGAAGGGAAAAGCCTGCTACCCATCGGCATGACGGCGGTCCACGGCGAGTTTTCGCGCGGTGACGTCATCGCCATACTCAGCCCGGAAAGCACGGAGATCGCGCGCGGACTGGCCAATTACTCCAGCGCCGAAGCCCGGCTTATCTGCCGCAAAGCATCCACGGAATTCGAGAGGCTGCTGGGGTATACGGGCGAGCCGGAAATGGTCCACCGCACCAACCTTGTATTGACCCGCTAAACCCCCTCGGGTACGCGGGCCATCGGCCTTATTCGATCATCCTGAAGTTCTGGTTCTTCAGTCGCCTGACCAGCACATCGACCGAAGTCGCGGGCGCCGCGCTGTCGCAGGCGCCGGCCCGGGCAAAGCGCAAGGCATGTTTGGACGGCATGTTTTCAAACAGCGAACGCCACTCAGGATTGCTCACGTTGGTCCATTTCCCATCGGATGAATAGCGCGCATAGGTTTTGAATTCGCCGGTCGTGCAGCGTATGCCTTCATACATCACGTTGCTGGCGCCGCTGGCATTCGAAGCCACCATGACGTAGCGCACGATCCCGTCCTTGGGCGAGATGCTGATGGACGCCGGGTCCACACCATACACCAGCTGGGAATTGGGCGAGACTTCAAACGTGATGAGCTTCTTGGCATCGAATGCCGGCGGTGGCGGCGTCTCGATTTCCTTCCAGTCGGCGGGGTCCTCCAGGGCATAAGTCTGGGCCAGTGCCGAACCCGAGGCGTTAAGTGCCATCAGGAATAGCGTGGCCAGAACGGCCGATTTGAATTTCATGGTTTTGTGTTGGTGGGATCCACACCAAGGCTGGTTTGCGGATCAGGTTCAAAGGTAGCGCCCGGCGGCAATTCAAAAGAGGCACCCGGCCGGATCTGGGCGTGAAATGACTCACCCGGTGCATGAAAGCCAGCGTCGCCCGGCGGGTTTGCGTGGTCGCGCTGGTGCAAGCCGCCACGCAGGTAGCGGTTGCGATGGTCGGGGCGTGGCTCGGCCCGGTTGTCCACACGCGGAACAAACCTTGCGAGTTCGGTCAGCGCCATTTCATAGACGCCACGTTTGAATTCAACCACCACGTCCAGCGGCACCCAGTAGTCGTTCCAGCGCCAGGCGTCGAATTCGGGGTGGTCGGTGGCGCGCAGGTTCAAATCCCAGTCGTGTCCGACCAGCTGAAGGAGAAACCAGATTTGCTTCTGGCCTTTGTAATGTCCGCGCGCATCGCGGCGGATGAACCGGTCAGGCACCTCATAGCGCAACCAGTCTCGGGTTCGGGCCAGCACATTCACATGCTGCGGCAACAGCCCCACTTCTTCATGCAACTCGCGGTACATGGCCTGCTCGGGATTTTCGCCCCGATCAATGCCACCCTGCGGAAACTGCCACGAGTGGGTACGGATACGTTTGCCCCAAAATACCTGACTTCTCTGGTTGAGCAAGATGATGCCGACGTTGGGCCTAAAGCCGTCCCGGTCAAGCATAATCAAACCTCAAATTTTTTAAACTGAGTCCATTATGCACAGCGAAGGCCCCAGCGCCAAGCGCACCGCGGACTGCAGCACCTTTTCCCCCATTTCCAACCCCGGAATCCCCGAAAACCGCCCATGAAAGCCTCCCAGTTCTTCATTTCCACCCTCAAGGAAGCCCCTGCCGACGCGGAAGTCGTCAGCCACCAGCTCATGATGCGGGCCGGCATGATCAAGAAACTGGGCGCCGGCGTCTACAACTACATGCCCATGGGCCAGCGTGTGATTCGCMAGGTTGAAGCCATCGTSCGCGAGGACATGAACCGCGCCGGCGCCGTGGAGA
>NZ_JBFUGK010000012.1:0-125416 GCF_056402935.1 Polaromonas sp. P3_B1 | reverse complement strand
ACATCACCCAGTACAAACAGGGCAACCAGGTCACCACCGTCAAGGCCTACAACGAGGCCACCGGCAAGCTCACCGGCCAGACCGCCACCAAAGCGGGGCAGGCCACGGGCAATGTACTCAACCAGAGCTACACCTATGACTCCCTGGGCAACCTGACGACCCGGGCTGACAACTCGCCCGGTGTTGGTACGCAGGAAAGCTTCAGCTACGACAGCCTGAACCGCTTGACCCTGAACACCCTGCTGGGCGGGGCCGTCAGCCCTCCGACCACGACAGAGGTCATGTACGACGCGCGAGGCAATATCACCTACAAGAGCGATGTGGGCCGCTACTGGTATGACGGTGCACGCCCGAACCGCCTGACCAATATCACGTTGGAGACGGCACCGGGTGCGCAGATCGCCTTTACCGGCACGCGCCAGCTGACCTATGCGTTTGACGACTACAAGACAGGCGCGCAAACCGTCAACGGCACGACATTGGGCAACGGCAACCTCGAATACACCGTCAGCCTGGACGCAGTCAACAGCCGCCATACCTACCGCGGCGAGACCTACACCAGCTTTAACATGCCGGCGACGATTACCTTCGGCAATATGTCGGGCAGCACGGCAGGGCCGGTGGACCGCAACCTGGCCTTCGTCTATGGCCCTGAGCACCAGCGGATCAAGCAGACCGTGGTTGGTGGCCCCAATCCGGGCACGACCTGGTACCTCAATGGCGAAGACAGCCTGGGTCTGAGCTATGAGAAAGAGATCAAGGCAACCGGCATCACCGAGAACAAGCACTATGTGAGCGCGGGCGGCGTGGTGTTTGCGCTGTTTGTGAGCAGGACGGGCACCCTGGGTGCAACCCCGGCTACCACGACGAGTTACTTCCATGGCGATCATCTAGGCAGCATCGTGGCGATCAGCGACGAGACGGGCGCTGTCGTTGAGCGCATGGCGTTCGATGCCTGGGGCAAGCGTAGGTTCGTCAATGGCACGCCGGACGTGCTGGATTCCATCGTCGGCTACAACACCGACCGTGGCTACACCATGCATGAGCACCTCGATGAGATGGGGGTGATTCACATGAATGGGCGCATCTATGACCCGCTGGTTGGCAGGTTTATGAGCGCCGATCCTTTCATCAATGATCCGGCGTTTGCGCAGAGTTACAACCGCTATGCCTACGTGATGAACAATCCGCTGGCCAATATCGATCCGAGCGGGTACTTCAGCTTGAGGAGTTTTATTAGGACAGTCGCGGCAATTGCTGTTGCCGTCTACTTTGGGCCGGCCACTATCGCGGGGAATAGCTTTGTCGGGGGCGGTGCCTTGTTTTCTTCAGGGCTGGCAAATGCTGCATTTGCCGGTGCACTGTCAGGCGCTATCAGTGGTGGGGGTCTCAAAGGTGCTGTCAACGGCGCGTTCTCCGGCGCTTTGTTTTACGGGGTTGGTGAACTGGTGCCTGGTGCTGCGGGCTCATTGTCCAAAACACTGGGTCACGCTGTAGCGGGATGCATTTCCAGCGCTGCGGCGGGAGGAAATTGCGGTTCCGGTGCGTTGGCTGCAGGTTTTTCGGAAGGTGTCGGTGGGAACATTAAATTTGGCAGCGTTGCTGCAAATGTTGTGGCTCGCGCCATCATCGGTGGTACTGGAGCGGTACTGGGCGGTGGAAAATTTGAAAACGGAGCTGTTACCGGGGCTTTTGGATATCTGTTTAACGAGTTGCAGCACACAACGGGATCTTCTGATGAACGGTATTATTCGGCGGGATATGCCACAGAGGATCCGATCACGAATGCGCGCATTTGGAAACTTGATCCTTGGAATTTCGACCCGAGTATGAAGCTTGATGTTGTTTCGGGTATTAATTCGGTGGATGCAGAGACGGGGATAAAGCTGAGAGTTGCTCAGGGCCTGCGTACCTGGGAAGAGCAGGACGATCTATATGCTTTAGGCCGTACAAAACCAGGGGCCAAAGTAACTATGGTTCCGGGTGGACAAAGCAATCACAACTATGGTCTTGCCTTTGATGTGGTTGGGCGAACTGCAACCGGCGTTAGTTGGACAATTAATTACAGTGCGGTCGCTTCCGTCCTGAGGAGATACGATTTTGAATGGGGTGGAAATTGGAAGTCATTTAAAGACCAGCCACACTTTGAAAGAAAAGTGCGAACGCGATAAGTTGGAAGGAGAAAATTAAATGGGTTTGATTTTTTTCAAGCACCTGATACTTCTATTCAAACTGGAAGTCATCACATTTTTTCTACTCTTGTTCTCCGCTGCCTTTGCGACAGCGTCTCCTGGGGGCGGTGTTAACTGTAGTGAAAGAGAGATGGCTCAGATTCTGAGCGTGAAAGAGCCCGCTGGACCTGCGGAGGCGCTCGTGGCAAGTACAAAAGCCTCCGTGGAGGGTGGAAGTTGGCTAGTCAAAAGTCGCGATGGAAARGTGGTTTTCTTGCGCAAAACAGATTTTGGTGAGATGGGAAAAGCGCAAACGGACTACTTTTTTCTGCGCAAAAATCAATATTTTGCAAAGGTCAAAACTTATGCATATGCCGAGCCAATTTACATAGCTAAGAACCCAGTGCTGAAATTAATTGCCTCGGAGGTTTTTTTGGTCTGCCATAAGCAAGTTTGGATCCCCCTGCAAAACGATGAGGGACGTAATGCGGAACAAGTACGGCGGTTTCGTGATATTCAATTGCAACTCACGGCGCCAGAGCTGGCTGACAGGCGCTTCGGCGTGGAATGACGGAACCCTTGACGGGTTGTGCTACCTGCCTGATGCCAGACGCCTGCACCTCAACTCAAGGGCGATTTGAGCTCGAGGGGGGCGCTAGGCTTGCTTTTTTCGCATTCTAGTCAGCCCTCCCTGGCAAAAGGAGGCTTGAAACTTTGCGAACCTGAAATCAATCCTATGACTGAAAAGTCATGGTGCCCGGGGCCGGAATCGAACTGGCACACCTTACAGCGGGTGATTTTGAGTCCCGCGTCTACCAATTTCACCAACCGGCTGGAATGAGCGAGTGATCTCTAATCGGCACCTTTAAAGCCTGCTGGTCTGCACAATCCACAGGCCTCGTACAACCTACGCTGAAGCAACGCCCATTTGAGCGCTTCCACCCCCAGCCCCCAGCCCCCAGCCCTCCCTCCAGCTATGGCTGTTTGCGCCGCGCGACCACCTGAAGGCAGAAGGAGCCCATCTCAGCCGCCGGCAGGATCTCGGAAGAAACAATTTCATACCCGTATTTCTCAAGCTTGGCCAGGTAGTTGTGGTGATAGTTCCCGTGCGCTCCGGAGCAGACGGGGTTGTCAACGGGAATATCTTCCGGCCGCAGGACCGTCAAGCCGGTTGACAGCAGGTTGGGCCACCACGGTTCGTTCAGCACAACTACTTTTACCTGTTTTGCGAAGGCTGCAAGATAAGCTTCCAGCTCCATGTTGTTGAACAGTACGCTGGTAGACGTCATGAACACCAGATCGGCCTTCAGCTTGCCTTCGTCCATCAGGTGCAGGGCGTAGCCTCCCATAAAGTCCCAGTTGGGGGCCTGGGGAAGTGCGGCATTGTGTTCAGCGACATTCAGTTGAAGGTCAACCGAGGTAAATTGAACCTGGGGAAACTTCGGTGCCAGGAAAGCCGAAACCAGGTCAACCCGGGCACCGATATTGGCCACGTGTTTAACGTCGGGGTTCTGCCTCAGAGCGCGTTCCAGCAGGATGGCACCCTTGTTCTGCATTGGCAATTCAACCTGGGGCGCCGACAAGGACGCCTCGGTAATGGCCTGTTTTGCCCGGGCCACAGCAGATTTTCCGACCTTTTTCACTTGCGCATCCGATTGCTCCTTGAGCTGCGCCGCTGTCAGCGGACCGTTCTGTTTCAACCGCTCTGAGTTCTCTATCGCCCGCTTCGGGGAGGACGCTACACCCAGCAGCATCTTCAGCTTGGTGCGGAAATTCCAATACAGGTTATTGCGAACATAAACAGAAAAGGGGATGGAGACGGTTGTTTTCATGGAAGAGCCGGGGGTGTGAGGTGCAAACTTTACCAGAGACGGCTAGGCGCATTCCCGTCACGCAGTTCTATGAAGTTTCGCACCGGTCTGGTTGTTATGGACAGGGCTGGCCCCTCGCACAGACCATCAAAAGCCCCCTGCTAAAGGTTGAACTTCAACCAACACTTTTCGAGGCAAATGCCTCGTGCTCCGCATAGTAAAGTGTGGCTTCGTCAAAAATCCGGCAATCCATGACCAAATCACAAGTCACCTTTCTCGATCTTATCCGTGGTTTGGCGGCGCAGTTGGTCTTGGTCGGGCATGTCACCAGCGTGTCCGGGCATGAACTCAAGGTCACCATTCAGGACTTGGGGGTGGTGTTGTTCTTTTTTCTGTCGGGGTTCCTCATCACCACCACGGCGATGAAGAAGGACAGTTTCACTGAGTACTTTATCGACAGGTTTTCCCGGATATTCACGGCCTATTTACCCTGCCTGTGTTTCATCCTTTTGGTGGGCCTCGTCCTGGGTCTGGGTGGGCCCATGGATCCCGGCACTTTTTTCGCCAACCTTTTTATGCTGCAGGACTATCCGCTTCATGCGATTGGCCGTGAACCGTTTGACCGTTTGGGAACCGGCCGGCCCTTGTGGAGCGTTGGAATGGAGTGGTGGTTTTACATGGGTTTCGGTGCACTGTTCTTTATGCGCAAGTTACCGATTTGGTCTCTACCTTTTATTGTCATTGGGGTTTATGACACCTCCTTGCAGGCTGTTGGGGGCGTACTGGCGATTTTCTGGGGTGCAGGTGCTATCGCGGCCGTGATGCTGCCGCGGCTACCCAAGGTCTGGTGGTTTTTCCTGGCGGTGTTCTTTTCCGTGCTTTGCCTGCAAAGGTATCGCCTCGCGACCGGCCAGACGCCCGGGCTGAGTCAGTTCTATGACCTGCGCCTCGGCCTGCTGATGGCTGCTGCCCTGTTCAGCGGCTTCAAGGCCGTGGAAGACTGGACTTTGCCCGAGTGGGTGCACCGTGCCAGTGCCGGCCTGGCGAGCTATTCGTTTACCTTGTACCTGACGCACCTCACGGTTCTGGAAGCCTTGCATGGGTTGAACGGTTGGGCCAAAGTGGCCACTGTTTTTGTGGTTGCCAACCTTGTAGCGATCGCGATGTACTTCGCATTTGAACGCCATCACAGAGCGGTTCGTGAGTGGATCAAGTCCGTCACCATCGCGAAAGCGGCGAAAGTTTGAATCTTCGGCTGAGTCTCGCTTTCAGTTTCGGCCCATTTAAATTTTGCCCTCCTCTAAATGAAGGAGGCGCCGAGCTTGCGATCTATTGTCGGCGAGCCGTTTTCTTCAATTTGACTCCCTGGCGATGAATTTTCTGGTTAATTGGCCGCAGGCGGTCAAACTCACTTTGCTGAGCGCAGGCGACTGGGCATAATCCAGCGTCAAAACAAAAAATGTCCGCGATATCGCGCGGCGGAGGGAACCCACTTGAAAACTGCGAACAACACGTTTGCACGCATGCTTATGCCTGCCACACTGCAAATGGCATTTTTGTTATCTGCATGCGTTGCCAATGCCCAGACAAGCACAGTCGCGGGCTTTACGCCCAATCAATTCAGTGTGTCAGAGGGCGGCTCGGCCAATTACCGGATCCCCATCCAGGTTCCGCCCGGCGTCGCCGGGATGGAGCCCAAACTCGAATTGGCTTACAACAGCCAGGGCGGCAATAGTCTGCTCGGTGTGGGCTGGAGTTTGGGCGGGCTCAGCGCCATTACCCGGTGCCCCAGAACCATGGCGCAAGACGGCGCAAGGGGCGGCGTCAAGTTCGATATGAACGACCGTTACTGCATGGACGGGCAGCGATTGGTCCTGGTCTCCGGCACGTATGGCGCCGCCGGCAGCGAATACCGCACGGAGCAGGACAGTTTCAGCCGGATCATTGCTTCTGGAACGGCCGGCAACGGAGTGGCGTCCTTCACGGTGCAGACCAAAGCCGGCCTGACCATGGAATACGGCAACACCGCCGATTCGCGAGTCGAAGCGCAGGGCAAGACCAGTGTGCGACTCTGGGCGATCAACAAGATATCGGACGTCAAGACCAATTTCATGACGTTCAGCTACTACGAGAGCGCGGACAGCAGCGTCCACGCGCTGACCGGTATCAGCTATGGCGGCAACACCCTCGCCGCTGCACCAGCGAAATTCTCAGTGTCTTTCGAGTACGACACGGCAAGGCTTGACAAGAGCCAAGGCTACATACAGGGAAGCCAGGTCCAACTGGACCGCCGGATGAGCGCCATCAAGACCTATGCGAACGCCAGCCTGGTCAAGACTTATTCCATAGAGTACGTCTACGGAGCCGCAACCCACAAGTCGCATATTGACTCCGTGAAGGAGTGCTCCGCGGCCTCTGGCTGCCTGGACCCTATACGGCTCACTTGGGCGGACTCGTCCGCGACACCTGGAACCTTTTCAGGCCAGCAGACCGGCGTGATCGTGCCGGGAAGCTGGGGCGCAGTTGGGAACTACCAGAAGTATCGTGCAGACCTTAATGGAGATGGTATTACCGATTTGATCGCAATCCATATCGGTACCGATGGGGCTTGGGCTTATACATGGCTGGGACAAGGTGACGGAACGCTCGGCTCTATGGTGAGCGTCATTTCCAATACCGACAACTGGGGAGCGACTGGCAGCTACCAGACGCAGATTGTCGACGTCAATGGGGACGGCATTCCCGACATCACTGCCGTTCAGGTTGGCCCCGTTGGCGTATGGGCTTACACATGGCTAGGCAAGGGAGACGGTACATTTTTCCCACGGGTGACCGCTGCTTCCGTCGCGGGTAATTGGGGCGCGATAGGGAACTACAAGTCAGAAGTTGTGGATATCAACGGCGACGGCATTGCCGATCTGACAGCCGTCTATATTGGCCCCGATGGCGTGTATGGCAACACCTGGCTCGGCAAGGGTGATGGCACGTTTTTGCCAATGACGAGCTCCGTCGTAGTGTCTGGGAACTGGGGTGCAGTGGGAAGTTACCAAAAACAGATCGTTGACATTGACGGTGATGGAATCCCGGACTTGACCGCGGTGCAGATCGGGCCCAGTGGTGTGTACGCATACACATGGCTGGGCAAGGGGGATGGCACATTTCTGGCGATGAACAGTGTGATAACGATTTCTGGGAACTGGGGCAGCATCGGTAATTATCGAAGCCAGTTTGTGGACGTTAATGGCGATGGTGTTCCTGACTTGACGGCGGTGCAGATCGGGCCTGACGGGGTATATGCCTATACATGGATAGGAAAAGGGGATGGAACCTTTCTACCGGTGGTGAGTGCCGCCACAGTTAGCGGAAATTGGGGTGCAATCGGCAATTACCAGAGCCAGATTGCCGACGTGAACGGTGATGGCATTGCCGACCTGACTGCCGTGACCCTTGGTCCTTCCGGCGTGTTTGCCTACACATGGATGGGCAAAGGCGATGGCACCTTTTTGGGCTGGACTTCTGCGCTCAATAGCTATGGCAATTGGGGAACGGTGGGGAACTACAAAAGCGAATTCGTGGATGTCAACGCCGATGGCATCCCCGATATCACCGCGACTTATACCGGGCCGGATGGTGTGTACGCTTATTTTTGGACAAACAACCAGACATCGATATACGACCAGCTGTTAGCCATTGATCAGACCGGCAAGAAAACCACCATTGCCTACCTGMCGCTCACAAAAGCCGCGGTGTACACCAAGGACTCTGCGACTACAGCAGCGGTGTTTCCCAAAATCGACCTGATATTTCCGCAGTACGTGGTGAGCACAGTCGCGAGCAGCAACGGAATCGGTGGCACAGTCACCACGCAATACAACTACGGTGGCCTGAAGGCAGAGCAGGGCACAGGCCGGGGCCTGCTGGGTTTCCGCTGGATGAAGTCCAAGAATCTTTCGAACAACATCGAAAGCTACACCGAGTTCAACCAGAACTGGCCGTTCACGGGAAGCGTCGCCAAGAGCGAAACTCGCCTGGCCGGCTCCGGCAACGCTGGCGTGCTCAAACGCACCACCAATACCTATGCCCAGGGAACCGGCTCAGCCACAGGCACGACCTTTGTCTACCCTAGTCAGAGCGTCGAAGAAAGCTGGGACCTGGGCGGAAGTGTTTACCCCACGGTGACCAACACCTACCAGTACGGTCAGACCCCGCAGTACGGCGACCCCACGCAGATCAGCGTCAGCAACAGCGCAGGCGCAGGCAAGACGACCGTCAACGAATACTGGCCGGCCAATGTTGGCAGCGGCAACTGGATTCTGGGCCGGCTGAAGAAGGCCACCGTCACCAGCACCGCACCGTAAGCGGCCACTGAAGCAAGCAACTCAAAGCAATAGTAATAAGAAGCAGAGGGTAGGGATCATGAACCATCACATTTACAAGAAGCGCTTTGCAGCCGTTATCCTGCTGGCCGTACTCGGCTGGAGTTCGGCCGCCTGGGCCGACACCAAGGTGCGCGCCAGCAGTTTTGAGTACGACGCCACTGGCCTGCTCAGCAAGGAAGTGGTCGAACCCGACAGCCCCAATGACTGCTTGCAGACTAGCTACAGCTACGACACCTTCGGCAACAAGACCGGTGTCACCACGTCGGCCTGTGCCGGTGCAACAGGTTACGCCATCTCCAGCGCGACAACGCCGCGCACCGCCACCAGCAACTTCGGCACCGATGGCCGCTTTCCCTTAAGCACCAGCAACGTCCTGGGCCAAAGCGAAACCAAGGCTTACGACGCTCGTTTTGGCGCTCCCTCGAGCTTGACCGGCCCCAACAGCCTGGCCACCCAGTGGGAATACGACGGCTTTGGCCGAAAGAGCAAAGAGACCCGTTCCGACGGCACCTATACGACCTGGGCCTACAAACTCTGCACTGACGCCGGCATCAGCTGCCCCGGCCCGATTGCCGGCGCCACCATCGTCTGGGTCGCCATCGAACAAAGCTACGCGGCCAATGCGGTTGTGAGCGCTCCCGAGAAGCGTTCCTACTACGACACCCTGAACCGCGTCGTGCGCAGCCAGACGGCAGGTTTTGACGGTGCAGGCGCCGCCCCCGCCCTGGTGCAGGACACCGAATATGACGCGCTGGGCCGAGTCTCCCGCAAATCCAACCTCTACAAACTCACCGGCGGTACCGCCTACTGGGCAACCTACACCTATGACGCATTAGGCCGTGTCACCAAAGAAGAGTCCCCCGACCCCGATGCCACAGGCGGCATTGCCGTCACCACTATCAGTTATAGCGGCTTGACCACGGTCACCACCAACAGCAAAGGCCAGACCAAGACCAGCACCAAGAATGCCCAGGGCCAGGTCGCCCAGGTTACTGACACCCAGGGCAATACCCTCACTTACACCTACGACGCTCTGGGTCAGGTGCTGCAAACCAATGCGGCCGGTTCCATCACGACGATGGCCTACAACCAGCGTGGCCAGAAGACCAGCATGGCCGACCCCGCCATGGGCGCCTGGGAGTACCGCTACAACGTCTTTGGCGAACTTGTCTGGCAACGTGACAGCCTGGGCCAAGCCGTCACCATGGTGTATGACAGCCTGGGCCGCATGACCCAGCGCACCGAGCCCGACCTCGTGAGTCAGTGGAGCTACGACACCAAGTTCGACGGCACCGCCTGCGGCAAGGGCGTTGGCAAGCTTTGTGAAGCCAAGGCCGACAACGGCTACAAGCGTGTGCACACCTATGACACCCTGGGCCGGCCCAGCAGCACCTCTACCGTGCTGGACAACCCTGCTGCACCGGCGGTGGTCAGCATCGCCTACGACACCAATACCGGCCGCATGGCCAGCAAGGCCTGGCCCACCGGCTATCAGGCCAGCTATGTGTACAGCGCCACCGGTTACCTGAAGCAGGTCAATGGCGGCGGCACCGGCGGCTTTACCCAGACCGTGAGTTACGAGGTGCTGGCCATGGATGCCCAGGGCCACATCACCCAGTACAAACAGGGCAACCAGGTCACCACCGTCAAGGCTTACAACGAGGCCACCGGCAAACTCACCGGCCAGACCGCCACCAAAGCGGGGCAGGCCACCGGCAATGTGCTCAACCAGAGCTATACCTATGACAGCCTGGGCAACCTCACCACCCGGGCAGACAACTCGCCCGGTGTCGGCACCCAGGAAAGCTTCAGCTACGACAACCTGAACCGGCTGACGCTCAACACCTTGCTGGGCGGTGCAGTCAGCCCACCGACGACCACCGAGGTCATGTACGACGCCAGAGGCAATATCACCTACAAGAGCGACGTCGGCCGCTACTGGTATGACGGCGCCCGCCCTAACCGGCTGACCAACATCACGCTGGAGACGGCCCCCGGTGCGCAGATCGCCTACACCGGCACGCGCCAGCTGACCTATGCGTTTGACGATTACAAGACCGGCGCGCAAACCGTCAATGGCACAACATTAGGCAACGGCAACCTCGAATACACGGTGAGCCTGGACGCGGTCAACAGTCGCCATACGTATCGCGGCGAGACCTATACGAGCTTTAACATGCCGGCGGCGATCGCCTTCGGCAATATGTCGGGCAGCACGGCCGGGCCGGTGGACCGCAACCTGGCTTTCGTCTACGGCCCCGAGCACCAGCGCATCAAGCAGACGGTCACGGGTGGCCCGAACCCAGGCACGACCTGGTACCTCAATGGTGAAGACAGCCTGGGCCTGTCCTACGAGAAAGAGATCAAGGGCACGGGCATCACCGAGAACAAGCACTATGTCAGTGCGGGTGGGGTGGTGTTTGCGCTGTTTGTGAGCCGCACGGGCACACTAGGGGCAACCCCGGCCACGACGACGAGCTACTTCCATGGCGATCACCTGGGCAGCATCGTGGCGATCAGCGATGAGATGGGTGCCGTGGTTGAGCGCATGGCCTTTGATGCCTGGGGCAAGCGCAGATTCGTCAATGGCACGCCGGACGTGCTCGATTCCATCGTCGGCTACAACACCGACCGCGGCTACACCATGCATGAGCACCTCGATGAGATGGGGGTGATTCACATGAATGGGCGGATCTATGACCCGCTCATCGGGCGGTTCATGAGCGCGGATCCGTTTATCCAGGACCCGGCGTTTGCGCAGAGCTATAACCGTTATGCCTATGTGATGAACAATCCGCTGGCCTATACGGATCCTACAGGGTATTGGAGCTTCAAGAGCATCTTTAAGATCGCGGTGGTCGTAGTAGTCGGAATGTATGCGCCCCAATTTCTTAATGGGCTGATCGCGAATGCTGCTGGTACCGCAGCAGCAGCAGGACTAACCGGTGCTTCGGCTGCAGCGGCTTACGGTGCGGCGTACTCGACGGCCTTGGGTGCGCTCTCAACCTCAATAGTTTCCGGCGCCATTTCGGGTTTTGTTGCAGGTGCGATTACTTCGGGAACAATTAATGGAGCATTTCAAGGCGCCTTAGGCGGTGCTTTGTTTAGCGCCGCTGGATTTGCCGGTGGGCCAGGTGTAGAAGGTGCCAATTCGTTTCAGCGTTACGCGGCTCACGCTGCGGCGGGTTGCGTTAGCTCCGCCGCCAGTGGCGGTGGCTGTGACAGCGGGGCTGCCAGTGCGCTGTTCGGCAAGTTTGCATCCAATAATTTGAACTTTGGCGGCGATGTTGCAAGAGGAGTTTCTGCGATTGTGAGCGGTGGTGTAGGTTCTGTAATTGCAGGAGGTAAATTTCAGAATGGGGCTATAACTGCTGCTTATGCGTACCTCTACAACCATTTAAATACTTTTAATAGCCTGGGCAAGGATGCCCCGATGAGGCAAGCGTCTGACGTTTTCCTGGGCTTTGGTGAGAATCCAAATCGTTATGACGTTTTCGGGCACGGAAACGCATCTGGCCTACATCGTTTGGGAACGAATGGGACCTGGTCGCCAATTACTGCCGACGAACTCATTCTCTCCATCAAAGAAGATACAAGATGGAAGCCTGGGATGGAGGTGAAAATATGGGGTTGTAATTTGGCTTCAGCAGAAAGCTATGTACAGCAGGTGGCGAACGGCCTCAACTCCCCGGTCACCGTTGCCGACAAATATGTGTGGTTTAAGGTCGGGGAAACACCCAGTGTCGCTGGACGCACGCTCGATTGGTTTGGTTCCAGTGGTGTTGCGCGGAGCACTGCCATTCGTATGGGGTTCGATTATCCGACCACTGCAGGTAGTTGGAAAACCATTAGTCCAAGGTAAATCTTGTGAGCAAACTGATTCAAATCCTTGTACTTGTATTTAGCTTGACCGTTGCTGCATCAGTCATCTGGTTCATAAGCAAAAGTCAGCGACCTACAGTGGATGGGGCATTACAAGTTCTTGTCGATGAGGATCAGTACTGGCGAAAGATTAAATCTGGTGATGTTGAGGCAGGTCTGAAACTTTATGATGCGTATCTTTTTGAAGCGGCCTCACAAACCAAACGCCAAGAGGAAATATTAAGAGAGTTATTGGCTACTCGGGACAAACGAATTCAATTTGCTTTAGGCGTCAAGATCATTAACGAATGCATGACTCTAAGACGTAACGGTAAGCCTCTGGATTTAAATCGTGAAAAAGAAGGAATTGAGTTGTTGACGCAAGCTGCAGCACAAGGCGATAAAGAGGCGGCTAATACACTGGAAATGTACGAACGTTTTAGCAAGCGCTGATCAGTGGGATCGAGATCGGATTTAAATTTGTTCTCTATTTTGGACTGCAGCCTGATGCGTGCAGACTAGCTCAAACGGTTTCGGTTCTTTACATGCAACCCACATAACCTCTGACCCAATGGGGGCCGCGCAAGCAGCCATGGATTCCATAGCAAGCGGCTCGTCTTACAGGCATCCTAAAGCTTGTTGAGCTGCACAACCCACAAGCCCCGAACCGCCTGCGCTGACGCAAACCTCATCTGGCCGCCACCCGCGGCTCCCGTCACACTCCACACTCTCCAGCTGCCAGGGCCGGTTTTCATAACCGCCATTGAGCGCGGCGGTCACGATGGACGCGGTGGGCATGGCGTCCAGTTCAAACTCCAGGCGCAGCATGCCGGCGCTTCATCCAGAGTCAGCCCACGCCGGCGGACACTTGTTTCCTTGAAGTTTTCGGCTGAAGCAAACACCTTGTTGATATCCTGCTGTAGCAACTGAACGGCTTGCTCTGCGCTGGCTTGCCGGAGATCCGCGACGACACTCTCTGCGCATTGAACTGGGTAATCTGTTGCAGGGTGATGACGGTCCAGCTCTCGATGTCGCGTGACGCCCGGTTCGTCTTTTGTCAACGGTCCACCATTTCGCAAGCGGAAACTGGATACTGGGCCGGTTCAAAAAAACGACCATGACCAGCGTGACCGCGTGGTCTGGTTTTGATACAGTCAAATGCTAGGCAAAAGGCCTGCAGCTGAAAAGCTGGAAACAAGAATCGAAATGAGGGATGGGATGCACGCTAAACACAGCAAGGTATTGCGCTGCGCGGCTCTATGGCTGCTGGGTGCCGGACTCAGCCTGGCCCAGGCCCAGACGACTACAGTCGCAGGCACCACGCCCGGCCAGTTCTCGGTCAACGAGTCTGGTGCCGCGACGTACCGAATCCCCATCCAGGTTCCGCCTGGCGTGGCGGGCATGGAACCCAAACTCGAGCTCAGCTACAACAGCCAGGGGGGCAATGGTTTGCTGGGCATGGGCTGGAGCCTCAGCGGTTTGAGCGCCATCGGCCGCTGCCCGCGGACCATAGCCCAGGATGGAGTCAGGGGTGTCGTCAAACTCGACATGAATGACCGCTACTGCATGGACGGCCAACGGCTGATTCTGGTGAGCGGCACCTATGGCGTTGCCGGCAGCGAGTACCGTACGGAGCTCGACAGCTTCAGCCGCATCACTGCAACGGGAACCGCAGGCAATGGCGTGGCCTCCTTCACAGTGCAGACCAAGGCTGGCCTGACCATGGAGTACGGCAACACGGCCGATTCGCGCATTGAGGCACAGGGAAAACCCACGGTGCGGGTCTGGGCCATCAACAAGATCAGCGACGTCAAGACCAACTACATGACGTTCAGCTATACGGAAGACAACGCCAACGGCGATTTTTATCCGAGCCGGATTGACTATGCGGGCAATACCAATGCCGGAATAGCACCCGCCAATTCAGTGCAATTCGCGACCGAAGCGCGTCCTGATGTTGTCAGCGGCTATGTCGGAGGGAGCCTGGTCACATCGCAAAAACGGTTGCTGAATGTTCGTACCTTTGTTGGGACGACTTTGATTGCACGGTACCGTGCGAACTACGAGGCCAGTCAAATCACTTCGCGTTCCAGGGTGACGTCATTTGATGTTTGCGACGGAAATGAAAACTGTTTTCCCGCCAAGAAATTCGGTTGGCGCGACGTAGCCCGGGGCATTACCCAGGCGAACAATGCGGTTTTGACGGTCAGCGGGGACTGGAGAAGCCAGTTCAATGCCTACCCCGGTGATTACAACGGCGATGGCATCACTGACCTTTATCTGATCGGATACGACGTCAGCGCATTTTGCGCAGGCCCCGGAACTGCCTCGGCCAACAATTGCGTTGTCACTGTTAATGGAGATTGGAGAAGCCAGTTCGATGCCTATCCCGGTGACTACAACGGAGATGGCATAACCGATCTTTACCTGGTGGGGACCGATGTCAGCGTGTTTTGCGCAGGCCCCGGAATTGCATCGGCCAATAACTGTGGGGTAACGGTGAACGGCGACTGGAGAAGCCGGTACAGCATTTATCCAGGCGACTACAACGGAGATGGCATAACCGATCTTTACCTGGTGGGGACTGATGTCAGCGTGTTTTGCGCAGGCCCTGGTATTGCGACGGCGAATAACTGCGTGGTAACGGTCAATGGAGATTGGCGGAGCCAGTATGGTTTTTATCCGGGAGATTACAACGGAGACGGAATACTCGACGTGTATCTCGTAGGGTCTGGGGGCAGTTATTTTTGCCCGGGCCCTGGAATTGCTTCGGCCAACAATTGCGTGACAACCGTTCTCGGAGACTGGAGAAACCACTTCAAAGTCTACCCCGGCGACTACAACGGGGATGGTGTCACGGACCTGTATATGGTTGGTGCCACCACCAGTGTGTTTTGCGCGGGCCCCGGAATTGCGTCGGCCAACAACTGCGTTGTCACGGTGAACGGAGATTGGAAAAGCCAGTTCGATGTTTACCCTGGTGATTACAACGGAGATGGTGTCACCGATCTGTATCTGATTGGGGCCAGTGCCAGTGCATTTTGCCCAGGCCCAGGGATTGCGTCGGCCAACAACTGCGTGATCACGGTGAATGGAGACTGGAGAAACAATTATGGTTTTTACCCGGGAGACTACAACGGGGATGGGGTGCTCGATCTTTATCTGATTGGGTCAGGAGGCAGCTACTTTGCGGCGGGCGTTGGTGGCCGGCCGGATTTGCTAAGCAGCGTCTCTGACGGAGCGATCGTCAATATGACGATCGAGAACAAGCCGCTGACCAGTGCATCCGTGCATACCAAGGGTACGGGATCTGTGTACCCCAAGATAGATTTACAGTACCCGCAGTACGTGGTGAGCACGGTCGCGAGCAGCAACGGGATCGGCGGCACAACGACCACGCAATACAACTACGGCGGCCTGAAGGCAGAGCAGGGCACAGGCCGGGGCATGCTGGGCTTCAGATGGATGAAATCCAAGAGCCTGGCCAATAACATTGAAAGCTACACCGAGTTCAACCAGAACTGGCCGTTTACGGGCAGCGTCGCCAAGAGCGAAACGCGCCTGGCCGGTTCGGGCAATGCCGGTGTCCTCAAACGCACGACCAATACCTACGCCCAGGGAACTGGCTCGACCGCGGGTACTACCTTTGTCTACCCCAGCCAGAGCGTGGAAGAAAGCTGGGACTTGGGCGGAAGTGTTTACCCCACGGTGACCAACACCTACCAGTACGGCCAGAGCCCGCAGTACGGCGACCCCACCCAGATCAGCGTGACTAACAGCGCCGGTGCCGGCAAGACCACTGCCAACGAATACTGGCCGGCCAATATTGGCAGCGGCAACTGGATATTGGGCCGGCTCAAAAAAGCCACTGTAACGAGCGTGACGCCGTAGTCTTGATCGGATACATTCGACGGCAAGTAAAAAAGCTGTCAAGCTAAAAAAGCAAAACCAAAAAAAGGAGGGTGGGAAATGTACGCTAGACACAGCAAGATATTGCGCTGCGCGGCTCTGTGGTTGCTGGGCACCGGGCTTGGCCTGGCCCAGGCCCAGACCACGGTTGCTGGCGTCACGCCCGGCCAGTTCTCGGTCAACGAGTCCGGCGCCGCCACCTACCGCATTCCCATCCAGGTTCCGCCCGGCGTCGCCGGCATGGAACCCAAACTCGAGCTGGCCTATAACAGCCAGGGCGGCAATGGTTTGCTCGGTATGGGCTGGAGCCTGGCCGGGCTCAGCAGCATTGGCCGTTGCCCACGCACCATGGCGATTGACAACTTCAGGGGCGGCGTCAACTTCGACATGAACGACCGCTATTGCATGGATGGCCAGCGGCTGATCCTGGTCAGCGGCACTTATGGCGTCGCCGGCAGCGAGTACCGAACCGAGCTGGACAGCTTCAGCCGGATCGTTGCCTCGGGCACGGCCGGCAATGGCGTAGCCTCTTTCACGGTGCAAACCAAGGCCGGCTTGACCATGGAGTACGGCAACACGGCCGACTCGCGCATTGAAGCGCAGGGCAAGGCGACTGTCAGGGTCTGGGCCGTCAACAAGATCAGCGACGTCAAGGCCAACGTCATGACCTTCGGCTATTACAAGAGTGCCGACAGCAGCGTGTATGCACCGCTCAACATCGGCTATGGCGGCAACACGGCGGCGGGCTTGCCCAACAGCCTGTCCGTCAGCATCCAATACGACACCGCCAGGACCGACAAGACCAAGGTCTACCAGGGCGGCAGCCTTATCCAGCAGGACAGGCGCATCAGCAGCATCCAGCTGTTCAACGGCAGCACCCTCACAAAGACCTATTCGCTGGCCTACAGCCCCAGTCCCGCCACGAGCCGTTCCAGGCTGCTGACCGTTGCGGAATGCGCGCCCGGCGGCACCTGCCTGCCCCAAAGCGTATTTGGGTACAAGGCTGTCACCAACACCTCGCTTCAGCCGCTGGCCAAATGGCACTCGCGTTACAGCGATGCGGACGCCTTCAACTTGCCGCAGTACTACAACAACCTGGTCTTGGTGGATGTCAACAACGATGGCCTCGCGGACGTATGCTCCCGCAACTATGACGGCATGTATTGCGGGCTCAATCTCGGGAACGGCGCCGGGTTCGGCGCCTTGACCCGCTGGTCAACGAGTTTTGGGGACCCCGGCGGTTTTGACCAGCCGCAGTACTACAACACCATTCGTTATCCCGACGTGAACGGGGACGGCTTGCCGGACATTTGCGCCAGGCTGATCGACGGCATTTATTGCGGCCTCAACAACGGCACCAGCTTTTCCCCTTTGACCCGCTGGTCCACGCGTTATGGCGACGACAACGGCTGGAGCCCTGTGCAGTTCTACAGCACCATCCAGTACCTGGACCTCAATGGCGACGGCCTGGCAGATATTTGCGGCCGGGGAGGGGATGGGCTGTACTGCGCCTTGAACCTCGGCAATGGAGCCGGCTTTGGCGCGGTCACGCGTTGGTCCACGCAATATGGGGACAACAATGGCTGGGGCGTCGAACAGTACTACAGCACCATCCAGTACATGGACTTGAATGGCGACGGCTTGCCGGATGTCTGCGGCCGCGGCGGTGACGGCTTGTTCTGCGCGCTCAACCTGGGTACCGGCGCCGGGTTTGGGACTGCCACGCTGTGGTCGACCGTCGTCAGTGACGTTAACGGCTTCAATGTGCCGCAGTACTACAGCACCATCCAGTTCCCGGACTTGAACGGTGACGGGCTGGCGGACATGTGTGTCCGCAGCGGGGATGGTATTGGCTGCGCCATCAACACCGGCAACGGCACCGGTTTCAGCGGCATGACGGCGTGGTCGACCAGCCTGTCCGATGCCGGTGGCTTCAATATTCCCCAGTACTACTCCACCATTCGTTATGTCGATATCAATGGCGACGGCCTGCCTGATCTTTGCGCCCGCCTGTACGACGGTCTTTATTGCGGCCTGAACACCGGCAACAACAATTTTGGCGGGCTGACGCAGTGGTCGGCCAGCTATGGCAATAACAACGGATGGGGTTCCCCTGAGTACTACAGCACCATGCGCTACGCGGACATTAACGGCGATGGCGTGACGGATATTTGCGGGCGCGCCATCGACGGCTATTACTGCACCACCTCCTTGCCCAACACCAACGACCGCCTTGAAACCGTCACCAAAAACGGCCAGGTAATCACCGTTGCCCTGAACTCCCTGGTCGGCAACCCAACGGTCTACACCAAAGACGCCGCCCCCAACGCCGCGGCCTATCCCAAGCTGGACCTGCAGTACGCGCAGTACGTGGTCAGCACGGTCGCGAGCAGCAACGGCGTCGGCGGCACGGTCACCACGCAATACAACTACGGCGGCTTGAAAGCCGAACTCGGCACAGGCCGGGGCATGCTCGGCTTCAGGTGGATGAAATCCAAGAACCTGGCCAACAACATCGAAAGCTACACCGAGTTCAACCAAAACTGGCCCTTCACCGGAAGTGTGCTCAAGAGCGAGACGCGTCTGGCCGGCTCCGGCAATGCAGGCGTCTTGAAACGCACGACCAATAGCTACGCCCAGGGAACTGGCTCGGCCACCGGCACGACCTTTGTTTACCCCAACCAGAGTATTGAAGAAAGCTGGGACCTCGGCGGCGCTGCTTACCCCACAGTCACCAATGCCTACCAATACGGCCAGAGCCCGCAATACGGCGACCCCACGCAGATCACGGTCAGCAACAGTGCGGGCGCCGGCAAGACCACGGTCAACGAATACTGGCCGGCCAATACCGGCAGCGGCAATTGGATCCTGGGCCGGCTCAAGAAAGCCAGCGTCACCAGCGTGGCGCCGTAAGCAGCAGTCCATAAAGCACAAGCAAGCAGCAAGAAGCACAAGTAATCAAGAGGGCAGGGAATATGAAACACCACATCCACAAAAGCTTTGCAGCCATCACATTGCTGGCCGTCCTCGGCTGGGGGCAGGCCGCCTGGGCGGACACCAAAGTGCGTACCAGCAGCTTTGAATACGACGCTACTGGCCTGCTCAGCAAAGAAGTGGTCGAACCCGACAGCCCCAATGACTGCCTGCAGACCAGCTATAGCTACGACAACTTCGGCAACAAGATCGGCGTCACCACCTCGGCCTGCGCAGGCGCTACCGGTTACGCGATCGTCAGCGCCACGACACCCCGAACCGCCACCAGCAGCTATGGCACCGACGGGCGCTTTGCTTTAAGCACCAGCAACGTCCTGGGCCAAAGCGAAACCAAGGCCTACGACGCCCGCTTCGGCGCTCCCTCGAGCCTGACGGGCCCCAACAGCCTGGCGACCCAATGGGAGTACGACGGCTTTGGCCGAAAGAGCAAAGAAACCCGCTCCGACGGCACCTACACCACCTGGGCCTACAAACTCTGCACCGACGCCGGCATCAGCTGCCCCGGCCCCATCGCCGGGGCCACCATCACCTGGGTTGCCATCGAGCAAAGCTACGCGGCCAATGCTGTTGCCAGCGCCCCCGACAAACGCAGCTACTACGACACCCTGAACCGCGTCGTGCGCAGCCAGACAACAGGCTTTGACGGCGCAGGCGCCGCACCCACCTTGGTGCAGGACACCGAATACGACGCCCAGGGCCGCGTTTCCCGCAAGTCCAACCTCTACAAACTCACAGGCGGCACGGCCTACTGGACCAGCTTTACTTACGACGTGCTGGGCCGCGTCACCCGCGAAGAGTCGCCAGACCCCGACGCCCCTGGCGGCATCGCTGTCACCACCCAGAGCTACAGCGGTCTGACCATGATCGCCACTAACAGCAAGGGCCAAACCAAGACCACCACCAAGAACGCGCAGGGCCAGATCGCCCAGGTCACTGACACCCAGGGCAACACTGTGGTGTATACCTACGACGCCTTGGGTCAGCTCACCCAGACGAATGCGGCCGGCTCCATCACCACGATGGCTTACAACCAGCGCGGCCAAAAGACCAGCATGGCCGACCCGGCCATGGGCGCCTGGGAGTACCGCTATAACGTCTTTGGCGAGCTTGTCTGGCAGCGCGACAGCCTGGGCCAGAGCGTCACTATCTCGTATGACTCCCTAGGTCGCATGACCCAGCGCACCGAGCCCGACCTGGTCAGCCAGTGGAGCTACGACACCAAGTTCGACGGCACTGCCTGCGGCAAGGGTGTTGGCAAGCTCTGCGAAGCCAAAGCCGACAACGGCTACAAGCGCGTGCATACCTACGACAGCCTGGGCCGCCCGAGCAGCACCTCCACCGTGCTCGACAACCCGGCCACTCCGGCCGTCGTCAGCATCGCCTACGACGCCGTCACAGGCCGCATGGCCAGCAAGACCTGGCCAACCGGCTACCAGGCCAGCTACGTCTACAGCGCTACGGGCTACCTTAAACAGGTCAATGGCGGAGGCACCGGCGGCTTTACCCAGACCGTGAGCTACGAAGTGCTGGCCATGGACGCCCAGGGCCATATCACCCAGTACAAGCAAGGCAACCAAGTCACCACCGTCAAGGCCTATAACGAGGCCAACGGCCGGCTCACCGGCCAGACCGCAACGAAAGCGGGGCAGGCCACCGGCAATGTGCTCAATCAGAGTTACACCTATGACTCGCTGGGCAACCTGACCACCCGCGCCGACAATTCGCCCGGCGTCGGCACCCAGGAAAGTTTCAGCTACGACAGCCTGAACCGCCTGACCCTGAACACCTTGCTGGGCGGCGCGGTGAGCCCACCGACGACCACCGAGGTCATGTACGACGCGCGCGGCAACATCACCTACAAGAGCGATGTGGGCCGTTATTGGTACGACGGCGCGCGTCCCAACCGCATGACCAACATTACGTTGGAGACGGCCCCCGGCGCGCAGATCGCATTCACCGGCACGCGCCAGCTGACCTATGCCTTTGACGATTACAAGCCGGGTGCCCAAACGGTCAACGGCACGGCCCTGGGCAACGGCAACCTCGAATACACGGTGAGCCTGGATGCGGTCAACAACCGCCACACCTACCGCGGCGAGACCTATACCAGCTTCAACATGCCGGCGACGATCACCTTCGGCAATATGTCGGGCAGCACGGCAGGCCCGGTGGACCGCAACCTGGCCTTCGTCTACGGCCCCGAGCACCAACGCATCAAGCAGACGGTGGTGGGCGGGCCGAATCCGGGTACGACCTGGTACCTCAATGGCGAGGATAGCTTGGGTCTGAGCTATGAGAAAGAGATCAAGGGCACGGGCATCACCGAGAACAAGCATTACGTGAGCGCGGGCGGTGTGGTATTTGCGTTGTTTGTGAGCCGGACAGGCACCCTCGGCTCAACACCGGCCACCACCACCAGCTACTTCCACAAAGACCACCTGGGCAGCATCGTGGGGATCAGTGATGAGACCGGAACGGTCGTCGAGCGCATGGCCTTTGATGCCTGGGGCAAGCGGAGATTTGTGAACGGCACGCCGGACGTCGTGGACTCCATCGTGGGCTGGAACACCGACCGTGGTTACACCGAACACGAACACCTCGACGAGATGGGAGTGATTCACATGAATGGCCGCATCTATGATCCGCTGGTCGGGCGGTTCATGAGTGCCGATCCATTCATTCAGAGTCCGGATGACCTGCAGAGCTATAACCGATACGCCTATGTGAAGAACAATCCTCTGGCGTTCACGGATCCTAGCGGTTACTTCAATTTGGGCAGCGCCCTCGCAGGTGCCTGGCGTGACGCTTGGCACAGCCCTGTTGTGCAGGCCGTGGTGACAGTTGTTATTGGCGTATATGCCGGCCCGGGAGCCGCAGCGGCCTATGCAGGTGCACGTACTACCTATGAGACAGGATCTTTGTCGCAGGGACTGAAGGCTGCGGCAATTAGTTACGGGACGGCAATGGCGTTCAATGCTGTTGGAGATCAGGGGTTTAGCACTGTGCCGGGTATTGCTGCCCATGCCTTTGTAGGTTGTGCGTCCAGCGTTGCCAGCGGCGGCAGTTGCCAGTCGGGCGCGTTGGCTGCGGGTTTTGCGAAATTTGCAACGCCATTTATAAGTGGAAGTTTTCCAATGCGTGTGACGCAAGCGGCGATTGCCGGTGGAATCGGCTCAGTGTTGGGGGGTGGAAAGTTCGAAAATGGGGCAGTCACTGGAGCATTTGGGTATCTCTTTAATTGCACGGCACATAAGTGCAGTAGTGAAGATTACGATTCAAGCGACCCTAAAACTCACACATCAGGGGTGCAGAGTACCGGAACTATCTGTAAAGACTCTAATCCCGGCTGTGTGAGCGTTCTCCAAGCTGTTATCGGCTGTGACTCTGCTCCTGGACAGATAGGGTGCACAGCCGTCGGGGAGGAGCGTAGTCTTTCCTTAAGCGGAACAAATCCAATTACACAATATCGTCCTAACGCGAATATGATTGTTAACGGCACATCTGAAAATCATATGTTTCATGATGGCTATGTCGTGCGATGGGTCGGCGTTGATTCACTTGGTAACGCTGCTATTTACACGTTCGGATATGGCACTAACTCGAGCGTTGCCCGTCGATGGACCAATCAAATAATAGGTCCTACACTCTTCACCGACATTGGAGTTCGAAACAAAGTGACTGCCCAGTGTCAACTGAAAATGCGCAGTGTTGGCTGTTAGGGATTTATGCCGGATCTAAAATCTACTGCTAGTCTCCTCTGGTCTATTCCGTATTTGACGCTCCTTCTAATTACTGCTGGAGTTGTCCTTCTGCTTGTTAATGCAACGATGCCAAAGTCATTTAAGGCCGTGGGTTACGGACGTATGTTGGGAGGATATGTTGCGTTGGTTGTTGCCTCATCGTTAATCGTTGCGGTTCAGTTGAGCTATTCTGACCTGATCGATGCTGTGCTGGTACTCGTACCTACTACTTTGCTTGGTACTGTAGTTTTCATAATCCCTGTAGTGATTTTCTTGGAAGCTATAGGGCTCAATTGCAGTGTCGTCTTAGTTAGCGTAGAGATGGTGATTGTTTGTGCAATCACGTTTCTTGTTGAGCTTCAACTGGGACCATCTTTCGAAGTTCTTTTTTCTCGATGGTATCGGGGACTCCCCGATTTATTACCCCCTATTGCTGTGGCACTAATTGCTTTCTCTTTTGGTGCTCGTATTTCGATTTTTCCTAGGAAAAATCTTACCAATTGATCACTATCTCTGCCGGTTGGGGGGGTAAGAGCTTCCGATAACTACTGTATCGCGCACAGAATTGCCGGACGGGCATTTAGCTGGCTTCTAGACGTCAATGGCATTGATTGCGGCAGTCCGAGTGTTGTATTGCCTTTGTGCTTAGGTGAGACAAGCATAGTTCTCGAGCGCCCGCATCAAGAAGGTAGCACCGCTGGGTTGGATAAGTCTTTGCAGAGCCTAAGCTAGGCTCATAAGAACTTTCACAATTGGCTGTCTGCCCTAACCATAAATCTCGAATCGCCTGAGTTCATTCCCATAGAGCCCATCGCCCCCGTAACGCTTCAGTTGCCAAGGCCAGCTTTCATAGCCCATTGAGTACGGCAGTCACGATGGGTGCAGTGGGCATGGCGTCGGGTTCAAATCCAGGCGTAACACACCGAAGCTTCCATCCAAAGTCAGGCCACCTTAGTCTGGTTTGTCGCCCTAGTACATGGGTATGTTTTTCGCATAGAACCTGCGCTTGGCTCTTTCGCAGAGCCTTTCAAAGCTTGCCAATCTGCACAAACCACAAACCCCGAACCACCTGCGCAGAAGCAAACCCGATCTGCCCACCGCCGCCGCCCCCAGCCCCCGTCACACTCTCCAGCTGCCAGGGCCGGTTTTCATAACCGCCATTGAGCGCCTCGGTCACGGCTGAGGCCTTCTGCATGGCGTCGAGTTCAAACTCCAGGCGCAACACGCCGGCTGTTCCGTCGAGGTTGAAGCCGCGCAGGCGGACGCCGATTTCCTTGAGGTTTTCGGCTGAGGCAAATACCTTGTTGAGGTCTTGCTGCAGCAACTGAACGGCTTGCTCGGCGCTGGCCTGCCGCGGRTCTGCCGTGACAACACGCCGTGCATTGAGTTGGGTGATCTGCTGCTGGATGGCGGCGGCGCGGCTTTCGGTGTCGCGTGTTGCCCGATTCGTCTTCTGCCAGTGCAGGGCTACGACGCCTGCCAGGCACACAGCGCAGAGCGCAGCCGTTGCCCACACCCAGCGCCAGCGCTTGTCCGCGACAAAATCAATTTCAATCGTTTTCATGCGCTGTACCAGTAGCCGGCCCAACGCTTGGGGCCGGTAGCCATAGGCGGGTGGGCTGTGAGGCCAAAGCCGAGTCTGGCAAAGCCGCTGTCTTCCAGTCCGAGGCCTTGCAGCCATTGCTGGCTATGGGCGTACAAGGTGGCGGCATCCTGTTCACCTGGCAAGGTTGTGGTCTTGAAACCGTTCTTGCCATCGCTGGCGATCAGGGTGGCTGCATCAGGCTCAATCACCAGCAAGCCCTGGATGCCGCGCTGGCGGCTCAGTTTTGATTGTGTGGCGGTCGCCCACAAGGGCGACACCGACACCAGCCGGCAGCCCAGTTGCACCGCCCAGCGTTCCAGCTCCTGCCGCATGGGCAGAGCAATGGCCGCCGCGGCCCCCGGTGCTGTGGGGTCGATTTCGCAGGCGATCTGCTCCAGGTCTGTGCCCATGTCCCTGGCGGCCGATGCCAGGGCGATCTGCCGCCTTTCTTCCCAGCGGGTCACGCCTTCGGGGATCGCCACGGCGAGGGCGGGGCACCAGGCGCCGCTGAGGCTGATGCGCAGGCGGCTGCCTTTTTTGACGAGGGATTGCCCGCTGGAGGACGCACTCTCGGCCAGCCTGGCCAGCACGCGTTCCAGCGGCAGGGTGGTCGGGCTGCGCGAGACCATGGTTTCCCGGGCGCCGGCCTTGAGCATGGCCACGCCTTGGCCGAGGTAGACGTCCACCGTTTCAGACCAGACCGACCACACGGGCGACCTCCTCGAGTGTTGTCGTGCCTTGTTCGACCCTGGCCACGGCTTGCGCCAGCAGCCGGGTGCTGGCATCGCGGTAGACGGTTTCCTTGAGTTCGGTCATGGAGGTTTTTCTCACAATCAGGTCGCGCACGGCGTCTGTCAGTTCATGGACTTCGGCGACGACAAAGCGCCCGCGGTAGCCGGTTTGGCGGCAGTGGGCGCAGCCCTGGGCCTTGGGCAGTTGGGGCGGCACGGGCAGGCCCAGCGCGCTGAGCTTGTCGCGCTCGGCGGCTGTCGTGTCTTTCCATTGCACGCAATGGGGGCAGAGCTTGCGCAGCAGGCGCTGCACGACCACACCGTTCAGGGCGGAGGCCAGGGCGAAGGGGTCTATGCCGAAATGCTGGAAGCGCCCCAGCACGTCGAACAGGCTGTTGGCGTGCACGGTGGTGAAGACCAGGTGGCCGGTCAGCGAGGACTGGATGGCGATCTCTGCCGTTTCGGCGTCGCGGATTTCGCCGACCAGGATTTTGTCGGGGTCGTGGCGCAGGATGGAGCGCAGGCCGGTGGCGAAGGTCAGGCCTTTTTGTTCATTGACGGGGATCTGCAGCACGCCGGGCAGTTCGTATTCGACCGGGTCTTCGATGGTGACGATTTTTTCGAGGCCGTCATTGGCTTCGGACAGCGCGGCATAGACGGTGGTGGTCTTGCCGCTGCCGGTGGGCCCGGTGATCAGCAGCATGCCGTGCGGCCGGGTGGCCAGGGCGCGGATCGTGGCGGCGACCGCGCCGTCAAAGCCCAGCACGTCCAGCGACATGCTTTCTTCGGTGTGGCGTAATTGGGCCTTGTCGAGCAGGCGCAGCACGGCGTCTTCGCCAAAGATGCTGGGCATGATGGACACGCGCAGGTCTATGCTGTCGCCGTTTTTTTGCTGCCAGTGGATGCGTCCGTCCTGCGGGCGGCGGCGCTCGGTGATGTCGAGTTGGGCCAGCACCTTGATGCGCGAGATCACTTCCTCGGCGCGCTGCGGGTCGTCCAGCCTTTCGCCGGGCGCCATCACGCCGTCGAGCCGGTACTTGATGCTCACGCCTTTGCGGTCTTTTTCAAAATGGATGTCGCTGGCGCCTTCTTCATAGGCCTTGGCAATGGCCTGGTCGACGAACTGGACGACGGGGGAGGCGTCGTTCAGGTTGGCTGGCTTGGTGCTGCCTGCCGGCGCGGCGGGTGTCGCCGATGTCCGGGATTTTTTGAGGAAGGCGATTTGCCCGGGGCGGGCCAGGGCCAGCTGCCGGTGCGCCTGGGTGCTTCGGGCCAGCGCCAGCGTGGCCTCGGCGGACCAGGGGTCTTCGCAGAGCAGCAGGGTTTTGCCGTCCAGGGTGACCCTGATGCACACGTCGGCCATGCCGCCCGCGGCGGCTTCAGGCTTGACGCCGGGCCACTGGCCGTCGCTGATGACGGCGATGCCGTGCCCTTCGAGCAGCGTGGCGCTCAAGGCGGCTTCGCTGGCGGCCAGGGTGCTGAGCAGACCCTGCCACAGGTTGCCGTCCAGCGCGGGGGATTGGCGCAGCGCGGCTAGCGCCTGGTCGAATTCGCCCTGGGCAAGCAGCCTGGCGGGAAGGGGTGTGTTCATGGGTGCGGGGCCTTTTAGCGCAGGCTGGTGGCCATATCAAACACGGGCAGGTACATCATGACCACGATGGTACCCACCATCAGGGCGACCGCCAGCAGCAACAGGGGTTCGACGATGCGCGTGGTGCGCTCCACGAACAGCTCAAAGCGCTCGCCGTGGATGCGCGAGACCACGTCGGCCGCGAGATGGAAGTCGCCGTTGCGCTCGGCGGCGGCCATCAGGCGCCGCCCGACCTCGTCGCACAGGCTGGCCTGCGCCAGGGCCTGGGACACCAGGCCGCCGCGCTCTATCTGGCTCAGCGCCTGGGCCAGGCCGTTTTTGAGCTTGGGCGACAGGGCCGACTGGCTGGCGACGGCCATGGCGTCTGTCATGGGGTAGCCGCCCTTGAGCAGCAGGGCCAGCGCCTGGTACATCATGGCGAGCTGGAAATCCTCGATGCGCCGCTGTATCCAGGGAATCGAGCGCGCCGCCTGCACCACCAGCCGCTTGCCGTGGCCGCTCACGATGCCGTAGGCGAGCAGGATCGCCGCCCCCAGCAGGCCGCCCAGGACCAGCGCGCGGTTGTTGCCGATGAACCGGCTGAGCTCTATGGTCAGCGCGGTCGCGCCCTTGGAGGCGCCGCGAAGGTTTTCATACATGCCGGCGAAATTGGGCATGACGACCAGCAGCAGGAACAACGAGATGCCCAGGCCCAGCGTGGTCACCAGGGCGGGGTAGATGGACGCGCTGACGACCTTGGTGCGCAGCTCTTCCACGAGCTTGTTAAAGCGCAGGTAGTCGTCCAGCGCCTCGACGAGGTTGCTGGTGCGCTCGCCGGCGCGCACGGCCGCGATCAGCACGGCCGGTGTGCCGGGCAGCTCGCTGAGGGCGCTCGACAGCGACTGGCCTTGCTCCAGGCGCACCAGCAATGCCGCGGCGATGCCGTCGTTGCGGCCTTCCAGGCGCTGGCGGGCCGACAGCGTGTCCACGGCTTCGACCACGGTCATGCCGGCATGGATCAAGGTCCTGACCTCGCGGCAAAACATGGGAAAGGGGTTGCCCGCCAGTGGCAACCGGAAGGCCCAGGGTTTGGAGGCTGCGCGCACGCTGAGCACGGTCTGCCCCTGGGCCTGCAGCGAGGCCCTCAGGGACGGTTCGTTGGCGGCTTCCAGCAACTGTTCGCTGACAGCGGAGTCCCCCAGGCGCAGGCTTCGAACGTGGTACTGCATGATTGTGGCCTTTAGCGGCGGGGCGCTGTGGGCGCTGCTGGCGCGGTTTGCAGCAAGGGGGGGCGGTAGACAAACTCCCACTCGGCGTAGCGGCTGGCGGCGGGCAGCGACAGGGTGTCCAGTTCAAGGGCTGCGCTGCGGATGGGCTGCGCCGTCGACAGGCTGTGCACGCCTGCGATGCCGCCGTCTTCCGACATCACGATGCCCCAGTTGGCGGAGCGGGTCATGGGGTCGGGGTACACCTCCCGGATGTGGCGCCGGATGCCGACAAAGCGTTTGTCCTCCGTGAGGTCTTCCAGCGTGCGGGGCCAGCGTTTGAGGTTGCCGGGCGATGACTCGTAGTAAGCGCCTATGGCCTGCGCATAAGCCTGGCCGATGCGCAGCAGGTCGGCCTCGCGTTCGCGCAGGTCTTGCTGCGAGACATAGGTCATCACGCTTTGGGTGGAGAGCGCCAGGATCAGCAGGGCCGCCAGCACGGCGGCCATGGTGAAGCCGCGCTGGCTCCTCGCCAGCTTTGGCCGGTTGTGGGATTTACCAGCTCGCATAGTCGCTGCCGTCCCTGGCGCGCTGGGTGGCGCCGCTTTTGACGTCAAAAACGCCTTTGGAAGACTCCTTGGGCGGAATCAGCACCCAGCTATCCAGCCGCTTGGTGATGGGGTCCAGGGGCACGGCGCGGATATAGCGCTGCGCGACCAACTCATCCAGGGTCTCGGGGTAGCGCGCCTTGTCGCGGTAGAACTGGTCGATGGCGGTGCGCAGGCCCACGAGGTTTTGCCGCAGCACGGTTTCGCGGGCGTCGTCGACCCGGGACAGGTAGCGCGGCGCGACCATGCTGGCCAGGATGGCCAGCACGGCCATGACCACCAGCAGCTCGATCAAGGTGAAGCCGGCGCGCCGGCGCAAGGCCTGCATGGCGCCCCTTCGGCGGGATAGGGGCATGTCACCAGCTTGCATAGGGTGAGCCGTCCAGGCCGGTGGCGGGCGATGAAGAGTGGACGTCGTAGACATCGATGCCTGGCGAGGGCTTGGACGGCGGCGACGCATAGCTGCGCAGGCTCCAGGTCTGCTCGGCCGGCAGGCGCGCGTCGGCGAAAGGGTCGCGCGGGATCTGCCGCAGGAAGTATTGCATCTGGCCCTTGCCTTGCGGCCGGATATCGGGCGTGCCTTCGACCAGTGCCATGAGGCTGGCCGGATAGCCGTTTCCTCCAGCGGCGCCGGCCACCGCGCCGCGGTCGGCGGCGCGCTTGTAGTCGTCGATGGCGCCGCGGATTTCGCGCAGGGCCGCCCTCAGTTCGCGCTCCTTCTGCGCCGTGACCAGGGTTTCGCCCAGCGGCATGACGGCCGCGGCGAGCACGCCCAGCACCGCCATCACCACCAGCAGCTCGATGATGGTGAAGCCGCGCGACAGGCGCGGGGCGGTAGTGGGCGAAGGTGGCTTCATTTCACCTCAAGGCGCAAGGCGGGCAGCTCACCGATGGCCGCCGCGCCGCTCAAGGGAATGGGCTTGAGGCTGGTGATGCCCAGGTCGATGGGCCCGGCCGTTTTGGCCTTCAGGCGCAGCTGCAGCAGGCTGCCCTGGCCGGTCGCACCGTTGCTGTCGTTACTCAGGATGCCGGCGCCTATGCGGCCGGTTGTGGTGTTGACGGCCTGGGTGAAGCTGGTGGTGGCGCCCGATTGTTTGAAGAAGCTGCCTTCCGAGACGTCCAGCACCTCCAGGGACTGCGCCGGGAAGGAGATCTCGAGGGGAGCGCCGCGCAGCGGAGCGCCGGAAGACAGGTTCAGCGTGACCACGAATTCCGCGCCGGCCTTGATGTCGGCCGGGGCTTTCCAGGTGGCGAGGATGGGGCCGCTTGCGGCCGCCGCCTTTGCCGCGCCTGCCGCAGCTGCCCCTGCAAGCGCGGTGGAGGCGGCAGGCGTGTTTGCGGTGGGCTGGCTGCCGGCAGCGGTGGTGACGGCGGCTTCCGCGCCCGCCGCTTTGGCCAGGGGCACGCGTGCCGGCGAGGCCCGCAGCCGGGTCGCCATCTCGCTGCCCACCCACATTTCGGCTTGGGAAATATCGGGGTGGGGCGCGCTGCGCAGGATGCGGGGTGTGATGGCCAGGATCAGCTCGGTGCGCTGGTAGTCGTCTTTCTGGCTGGAGAAAAGGCGCCCCAGCACAGGCATGTCGCCCAGGCCCGGCACACGGTTGGCACTGGAGCGGTCCTCGTTGCTGATCAGCCCGCCCAGCAATTGGGTTTCGCCGTCGCGCAGCCTCAGGACTGTGTTCGCATTGCGGGTGCCGATCTGGTAGGCCAGCGATCCGGCGGCCGTGCGGACTTCCTTGGCGATGCTGCTGACCTCCAGCCCTAGCTTGATGGAAACCTCGTCGTCGGGCGAGACCACCGGTTCGACCTCCAGCTTGATGCCCACGTCCAGGTAGCTGATGCTTTCGGACAGGAAGGTGGCGGTGGAACTGGTGGTGACGACCGGCACTTTGTCGCCGATCAGGATCTTGGCTTTTTCGCGGTTTTTGGCGCGGATGCGCGGATTGGCCAGGACGTTGAAGTCGCCGACCTCGCGCCGCAGGTTGATCACCGTGTTGCCGATACCTACCCCAATGCGCTCCGAATTGAGGCTTCTCACGCTGCTGACCGTTAAGCCCGTGGCGCCGGGCAAGGGCAGGGGGGTGAGCGTGAGCGTGCTCGGGAAGTTGATGCCCAGTTCGGTGAGTCGCGCGGTTTTGACTTCGAGGATTTCCACCTCCATCATGACCTCGGCGTCGCCGATGTCGTGCAGCGCGACCAGGCGCTCGGCGAGGGCGATGATTTCCGGGCTTTCGCGCAGGGCGATCAGGTTGGCGCGCTCGTCCACGAAAGGGTCCTTGATGCGCAGTATGTTGCGCAGCAAAGCGGCGGTCGATTTGGCCTCGGCGTTTCCCAGGTGGAAAACGCGTATCACCTGCTCTTGGTGTTCCCGCTGCTTTTCAGGCGTGTTGGGGTAGATCAGCACGGTCTGCGGGTCTATGGTGCGCCGCGCCAGCTGGTGGGCGCCCACGACCAGGTCGATGGCGTCGTCGACCTTCGCCGAGCGCAGGTACAGGGTGACGCGGTTGTCCTGCTTGACGTCGCGGTCCAGGACGAAATTGATTCCGCTGCCGCGCGTGATGGCCTCCAGCACGGTGGACAGCGGTGCATTGCGGAAATCCAGCGTGATGGGGCGGCTTTCCGCCAGGCCGCGCCGGCCGGCGGGCTCGGTTTCAAAGCGCAGCTCGGCCTCAAGCCGGCGCTGCAGGGCCAGGAGCTCGGGCTGCCGTGGCGAATCGCGCAAACCCGCTTCCACCACCTGCAGGGCCTGCTCCCGTTTTTTGGCGTTCATCAGGTTCAGGGCCTCGTCCAGGCTTTTTTCGGCGCGGCGCTGGGCGGTGATGTCGTTTTGCAGGGCCATGATCCGTTCGTTCTTCGGATCCAGGGCCTGGGCGCGCAACAGGGTGTTGTCGGCGTCGTCAAAGCGGCCCGTCGCGCGCTGCTGTATGGCCTGGGCGATGAGCCGGGAGATCGCCTCGTTCTGCGCCGAGATCAGGGTTGCCCGTAACGCCGTGTTGTCGGGGTATTTGGCCAGGCCTTCCTGAAGACCCTGGAGCGCGCCTTCATAGTCGCCCTGGCGCATCTTGGCGTTGACGTCATCGCGGACAAATTGTGCGCATCCCGTGAGCACAAAAAAGGAAGCCAGGCTGCTCCAGGTCGCCAGTTGCAGTGTGCGGAGTTTCATCGGATCTCGTAGGTGGGAGGAGCAGGGAGGTCAAAACGGGTATTGAAATTCATGGGCAGGTAGCTCAGCTCCACGGCCCGGTCGTGGATAGCGTTCACCCTGTACCCATTGGGCAGGGTCTGGCCCACCGACAGGGAAACCGTGGTGTCGCCCACCGCCACAAAAACGATCTGGCTTCCGTCAGGGGCGGTCATCCTGCCCGCGTATTGCAGGTTCAAGGGAGGCGGAGAGGGCGGGGGCGGGGCGACCTGGACCGGTTTGGGTGCGACGACGACCGGCGCGGGCGGCGCCACGGGGGCGAAAGGGTCGCGGCTGGCGGCCTCCAGGGCGGGGCGCTCGAGGATGGACGGCAAAAGCGATGGGAGCCTGGACGATGCCCTGGCGGTGCCTGGCGTGCGCGCGGAGGGAACGTCTACAGGAGCAGGCGCCGGTGGCGGTGCAAAGGCCCAGATGCCGATCGCGACCGCGCCCACCAAGGAATAGATCCATCGCCGGCTCGCCATCTCAATCCCTGACGAAAAGAACCAGTGCCAGCTGGATTTCCTGGCGCAAGGCGTCATTGGGCAGCCCGCGCAGGGAGAGTGTCTGGACACCCAGGGAGGGATAACGGCCCAGCATTTCGGCCAGCCAGCTTTTCATTGACGTGTAGTCGCCGCTGGCGGTGAGATTGAACTGGACTTTGCGGATCAACCCAGGTGAGGGCTCGGTCACCGCGATGGACAAGGAGGCCACCTGGATTTTCAGGGCCTGGGCATGCCGCCCCATGTCGCGCACGACCTCATCGGCGCTGGCAGCGAGGGGCAGGGTTTGCATGAAGTTGCCGGCCGACCTTTTTTTCTCGTCCTGCGCAAGGATTTTCAGGCGGGTTTCCAGTGCCCGCAGCTCAGCTTGCTGCTGCCTTGACTTTTCAGCGGTCCCATACACCAGCAGGCCCGCCACCCCGGACATTGCCAATACCGCCATGCATGCCGCTGCCACATGGAAGCGCAAAGGCCACCTTCGCATGGGAATGTTGAAAAGGGAGCGCATGGGAGACGGTTAGCCGGGGAATTGCAAGCGGTTGTGACGAATGTGACAGCCCCTGGATTCTATGTGACCCATGCTCCCCTTGGCCGCTTGTTACGTGTCGGGCCAAGCTGCCTCCTTCGAATGGAGGAGGTCCGTGCGCCGCCCCCGGCAACAGGCCTGCACGCAGCACGCTTGGGTATCATGCCCGCATGGCTTCCAGGGGATACGCGCAAAATCAACTCACGCAAACCCGTCGTGCCGCGCAGCTGTGGGTGGTCGAGTGGTGGCGGCTGGTGCATTTGGGGGCCTTGATCCTGGTGCTGACGCTGTCGCCTTCGAGTTACAGCCCGCAAAGCCGCGCGATTCTGGCGCGCCATATCTATCTCAACACCGCGCCCATTCTTTTGGGGTTCACGGTGCTGTGCGCGCTGGTGACGGTGGTGCTGACGCGCATCGTGCTGGTGACGGCGCTCAGCTATGGGCTGTCGCAGTATGCGCTGCAGGTGGTGATCCGGGTGCTGGTGCTGGAACTCATTCCGCTGACGGCTGCCCTGTTTGTGGCGCTGCGCTGCACGATTCCCGACGGGGCCGAGCTCACGGCCATGCAGGCCAGCGGCGAGCTGGACGAGATGCGGCGCAAAGGCATCGAACCCGTGCGGCGCGAGGTGTTGCCGCGCGTGGTGGCGGGCATGTTCTCGGGCATCACGCTGGCGGCGCTGAGCTGCGTGGTGGCGCTGGTGGTGGCCTACCTGGCCACTTACGGTTTTGGGCTGTCCGGCCTGGCGGCTTACACGCGGCTGTTCGGCCAGGTGTTCAGCCCGGCGGTGACGCTGATCTTCGTGCTCAAGACCTTGTTCTTCTGTCTGGCGGTGTCCTTGATTCCCATGGCCTCGGCCTTGTACGGCATGTCCGAGGCCAGTGTGCGCACCAGCGCCGAGATGCGCGGCTTGGTGCGCATGTTCGCGGTGATACTGCTGATTGAAATCGCGTCGCTGGTCGGCAATTACTATTGACCAACAAGAACCCAATAAGAATCCGGCAAGAAAAAAGCACACCCATGAGTTCTCCCCACGACAATTCGAACCCATCGCCCGGCCGGCCGGACCCGTTGCAACCGGCGCGCGAGGCCGAATCCTCGCCTGCGGAAATCGCCAACCTGGAATTCAAGGCCAGGCTGCTGTTGATTTTCATGGTGCTGCTGGTGTGCGGCTCGGCGCTGTATGTGATGTATGCGCGCGGCGCGTTTGAATCGACCCAGCGGCTGGTGTTGGTCGCCGACGATTCCGACGGCGTGGTGGTCGGCATGGACCTGACCTTCTCGGGTTTCCCGATTGGCCGGGTCAACCGTGTGGAGCTGGCCCCCGACGGCAAGGCGCGCATCCTGGTCGATGTGGCCGCCAAGGATGCCCACTGGCTGCGTACCAGCAGCGTGTTCACGCTGGTGCGGGGGCTGGTCGGCGGGACCTCCTTGCGCGCCTACACCGGGCTGCTGAACGACCCGCCGCTGCCCGAAGGGGCGGAGCGCACGGTGCTGCTGGGTGACGCCGCCGCGGAGGTGCCCAAGGTGGTCGCCGCCGCCAAAGAGCTGATCGAAAACCTCAACACCCTGACCGGCGACGGCGGCGCGGTGGGTGCCAGCCTGGGCAACCTGAAAACCCTGACTGATCGGCTCAACGGCCCGGGCGGCGCACTCACGGTGCTGCTGGGCAGCGAGGCCGAAGCGAAGAAATTCGCCGCCACGCTGGACCGCACCAATGCCTTGCTCACCAAGCTGGACGGGCTGGCCGCCAAGACTGATACCCAGGTCTTCGGCGACAAGGGCCTGATGCCGGAAACGCGCGCGACCGTGGTGCAGCTCAATGCCATGCTGGGCGAAGCGCGTACCAGCCTCAAGAAGGTCGATGCGCTGCTGCAGGATGCGCAGGCCGTGACCCGCAACGCCAAGGTGGCGACCGACGACCTGGGCGCGCTGCGCGCCGACGTCGAGGCCAGCCTGCGCAAGGTGGAGGGCCTGATCAACGAGATCAGCCGCAAATGGCCTTTCGCCAAGGATGCGAGCGAGGCGGAGATGAAACTGCCATGAACACCTTTTTGATCAAACCCGCTGCGCTGCTGCTGGCCGTGATCGCCGCCGGGCTGCTGGCCGCCTGCTCCAGCGGGCCGCGTGCGCCCGACTGGCAGCTTGAAGCCAAGGGCTCCATGGACCGGTCCGTCGCCGCCTACATGGAAGGCAACAGCCGCGTGGAGATGGCCGAGCTTGAGCGCGCACGCGGCCAGCTCACGCGCTCGGGCCGCGCCGACCTGCTGGCCACGGCTGAGTTGCTGCATTGCGCGACACGCGTTGCCAGCCTGGTTCTTGATGAGCCTTGCACGGGTTTTGAAAAACTGCGGCCTGACGCCACAGAGGTGCAGCGTGCTTATGCCGACTACCTCAAAGGCCAAGTGGCGCCGCAGGGCATCGCGCTGCTGCCCGAATCGCAGCGTGCCGCCGCAGCCGGCAGTGCGGGCGCTCTGGCCGGCATCACCGACCCGCTGTCGAAATTGGTGGCAGCCGGTGTGCTGCTGCAGACCGGCAAGGCCGACCCGGCCGTGATCCGCCAGGCGATTGATACCGCTTCGGCCCAGGGCTGGCGGCGTCCGCTGCTGGCCTGGCTGGGCGTGGAGCTGCGCCGGGTAGAGCAGGGTGGCAACGCGGCAGAAGTCGACCGCCTGCGCCGGCGCATCGAACTGACGCAAAACATGCCCGCGCCCGGCAAGCCGTGAAGGAAGCACCGTGAGTTACCAGCTCAGGCTGTACGCCTATGAAGATGCGTCCGAAGGAGAGTTGCAGGCCGCCGAGCAGCGCTTCAGGACGGCGCTGGAGGCCGCGCTGGGCCATGAAAGCCTGGTGCTGCCGGTGTACAACGCTTATATGCGGCTGGTCGCAACTTACGGCGAAGCACCGGCGGAAGATGTGCTGTCGTCCGATGAGCAGGAGGTGTTCAGCCAGTGGCAGGCGGCGGAACTGGCTGCGGTGACCGCTGCGTTGGGGCCGAACCGCTATATGGGTGATGCGCAGTTCGAGATTCGTCCGGCATAGGGGCCCGACAAACTCTCCTGGAATCTTGCTCCCTCTCCCTCTGGGAGAGGGTTGGGGTGAGGGCCGCAGCCTGTGGATGAGCCTGTGCAACTTTTATCGCCGCTGGCCCTCACCCCCGCCCTCTCCCAGAGGGAGAGGGAGTAAAACGCCTCAGGGCGAGCGGCTCAGGCGCGGCGAGGCCAGCGCCTGCAACTGGTCCGAGATCGCTGTCTCGACCGCGGGAACCTGCTTGAACAGCTGTGTTTTTTCGAGCGCAGCGTGCAACTGCCGTAAATCCTTGCTGCTGGTGGTGGCCTTGATCTGGGCGATGGCCGCTGTGGTGTTGCCGGTTTTAAGCACGGCCAGCATCTTTGTCACCCAATCGCTGGCGGCGGGTCGTTTCTGGTTCATGCGGCATTGTAGGACGGCCCTCCAAGACAAAGGGTGCTCAACTGGAGAGGGGACTTGACCTTGAGTGCACTCAAGGACTTTTAATTCCTGCAAGCCCTCGCGACGTGCAGGGCCTCACACCCGGTGCAACGGGCATTCCAGGAGATTCCTCATGAGCACAGCACCTATCCCCACCACCACCGAGGCCAACAGGCAGCACATCCAGCAAATCATGGCCGAACTGGACAAAGGCAACGGCAAGCCATTTGTCGAGGCCATGGCCGATGATTTTTCATGGACGATTCCCGGGGGCACGCCGTGGTCGCGCACTTACCGCGGCAAGCAGCAGGTCCTCACGGAGCTGCTGCAGCCTTTGTATGCCCAGTTCGCCACGCCTTACATCAGCACCACACGCCGCGTGATGGCGGACGGCGATATGGTCATCATTGAATTCGACGGGCGCGTCACCACCAAAGCCGGCAAGGCCTACAACAACCATTACTGCTATGTCTGCCGCATGGCGGACGGGCAGATGAAAGACCTGATGGAGTACCTGGACACAGCGCTGGTGAGTTCGGTGCTTGAGGCTCCTTCATCTCCCGTGCCATTGAGTTCCGCGCATGCCGCCTGAACCGCAGGTTCTATAGTGACGCATGGCTGAAACCTTCCTGATCGGGCAACTCGCCGCGCGCACCGGGCGCAGCGTGCACACCATACGCTGGTACGAGGCGCAGGGCCTGATCCCCGGCGTGGCACGCGACGGCGGGCGGCGCCGCGTTTACGGCGAACTGCACATCAGCTGGCTGGAACTGATGGACAGGCTGCGGCGCACCGGCATGTCGATTGCGGAAATGCGCGAATACACCGCGCTGGTCAAGCAGGGCAGCAGCACGCTGGCCAAGCGGCAGGCGCTGCTGTCGGCGCACCGTGAGCAGGTCAGGGACATGATTGCCGAATGGCAGCAGGCGCTCAGGCTGCTGGACAGCAAGATCGATTTTTACGATGAATGGGTGGCGTCGGGCAAACGGCCGGCGGTCAAGGTGGCGCAGCGCGCGGGCACAGCGCTCACGTCCCGGCCCAAGGCGAAGACGCGCCGGCCTGTGAAGGCTTAGCCGGCGGGAGAATCCAGCGCGTCCAGCAGAACGCGCAAGCCGGCCAGCGCCGTTTCGCCGCCTTCCATCTGCGCCCGCACGATGGCGCCGTCAACGGCCAGCGCCGCCGCGCCGGCGACGGCTTGCTGGCGCGGGCCGGCCGGCAGCAGGCCGGCAATGACCTGGCGCATCTCGTTTTTGTGGTTTTGCACGATCTGCGCGACGCCGGGCAGGGCGGCCGCTTCGGCCGTGGCGTTGATGAAGGCGCAGCCGCGAAACAGCGGGTCAGCAAACCATTCGGCCAGCGCGGGCAGCAGCGGCGCCAGGCCGCCGCCCGACACCGCGCCGTGCCGCCCCAGGGCGTCGACAAACCAGGCCATCCAGCGTTCGTGGCGGTAGTCCAGGAAGGTGCGGATCAGCTCGTCTTTGCTTGGAAAGCAGCGGTAGAAGGTGAGCTTGGCCACGCCCGACTCGGCAATGATGCGGTCTATGCCGGTGGCGCGCAGGCCGTCACGGTAAAACAGGTCGTGCGCGGTGAGCAGGATGCGCTCGCGTGGGGAGGGGGCTGAAACGTCCATGGTGGTGATTGTAGACAAGTCTGTCTACCTGTGCCAGAATTTCGACAGGTAGACAGACTTGTCTACTTTCTTTGCTACTTCCACCTCCCCCATTCAAAGGATGCTTCCATGGAAACCCGGCCACCGCTCCCACCCTTCACCCACGAGACCGCGGTGCAGAAAGTCCGCGCCGCCGAAGACGGCTGGAACACGCGCGACCCGCAGCGCGTGTCGCTGGCCTACACGGCGCAAAGCCACTGGCGCAACCGCGCCGAGTTCGTCACCGGCCGCGAAGAAATCGTCGGCCTGCTCTCGCGCAAATGGGCGCGCGAGCTGGACTACCGCCTGATCAAGGAGTTGTGGGCCTTCGGCGGCAACCGCATTGCCGTGCGTTTTGCCTACGAGTGGCATGACGATGCCGGCAACTGGTTCCGTTCCTACGGCAACGAGAACTGGGAATTCGACGAGAGCGGCCTGATGGCGGTGCGCCACGCCAGCATCAACGACCTGCCCATCAAGGCGGCAGATCGCAAGTTTCACTGGCCGCTGGGGCGCCGACCCGACGACCACCCGAGCCTGAGCGACCTTGGCTTGTGAGGGGGTGGGGGCGGGGCTGTAGAATCCGTGTCCCCCATGCGCACCGTGTTGTCGCTGCGTGACCCGAATTTGCCCCCGGCTGCCCCCGACTGCCGCCGGGGCGCCCGACCCGAGTGATAGCGCTTTGACTGATTCCCACACCCCAACGGCCGGCCCGGCCAACGAATCCCCCCAGGACGACGAGCCCACCATTCAGGAGGCGCGGCTTTGGCGCGGCGACGGCTGGACGGCCAAGGTCATCAAGAATGAAGACGACGACGGCTGGGCCGTCGCCATGATCAAGGACGGCGAGCCCGAGCCTGCGCTGGTCGGCCCTTGGACCATGGGCCGTGACAAGAAGAACCCCAAGCCGCTCGATGGCCCCGCCTTCAGCACGCTGGTGAAAACCGCCTCGGAATTCGTGCGCCGGCACGAGCAGCAATTGCACGCCACGCTGCACCAGAGCATCACCGTGACCGCCAATGCGGCGCGTGTCACCGTGACGCTGGACATCGTTCCCGACGAGGACAACCCGCACGGCCTGCTCAGCGCTGCCGACGAGGCCGGCGAGCCACTGGCGCAGGTGCGCGTGGCGCCGTCCTTCAAGCTCAACCGCGCCAGCGCCGTGGCGTGGGCCGAAAGCGGCTTTGCCAAGCCGGCAGGCCGGTGAGCGCTCCCAAGGCCTGCGGCATAGACTTCGGCACCTCCAATTCGACGGCGGGCTGGAGCCGGCCCGGGCTGCCCGCGCTGCTGCCGCTGGAAGGCGGCAAGGCGACGTTACCTTCAGTGGTGTTTTTCCATGCCGAGGACGAGCATGTGAGCTACGGCCGCGCGGCTCTGGCCGACTACCTGGCCGGTTACGAAGGGCGCTTGATGCGCTCGCTCAAAAGCCTGCTGGGCACCTCCATGATCGACGACCATACCGAAGTGGCCGGCCGTGCGCTGCCCTTTCGGGTGCTGCTGGCGCAGTTCATCGGCGAACTGAAGCACCGCGCCGAAAAAGCCGCGGACCAGGCCTTCAGCCAGGCGGTGCTGGGCCGCCCAGTGTTCTTCGTGGACGACGACCCGCAAGCCGACAAGAAAGCCGAAAACACCCTGGCCGAAATCGCTCATGCGGTGGGCCTCAAAGACATCGCCTTCCAGTACGAGCCGATCGCGGCCGCCTTCGATTACGAATCGCACATCAGGCGCGAAGAACTGGTGCTGGTGGTGGACATAGGCGGCGGCACCTCGGACTTCGCCTTGGTGCGCCTGTCGCCGGAGCGGGCGCAAAAAACCGAGCGGCGGGACGACATCCTGGCCAGCGGCGGCGTGCACATAGGCGGCACCGACTTCGACAAATACCTGAGCCTGGCCAGCGTCATGCCCACGCTGGGCCTGGGCAGCCGGCTGGCGAGCGGGCTGGAGGTGCCGTCGGCCCAGTATTTCAACCTCGCGACCTGGCACACCATCAACCAGGCCTACAGCAAAAAATCCTGGACGCAGATCAGCGATATCCGGCGCGGCGCGGTCGACAAGGACAAGCTGGACCGCCTGCAAAACCTGGTGCGCGAGCGCGCCGGCCATTGGCTGGCGATGCAGGTCGAGGCGGCCAAGATCGCACTGTCCGATGCGCCCGAAGCCGTCATGGACCTGGGGCGCATCGCCCCGGGCGAGACGCTTACCTTGCACCGGCCCGACTTTGACGGCGCCATCAGCGAGCTTGTCGGCACGGTGGCGCGCACCGTCACGGGGCTGCTCAGGGACGCTGGTGTCGATGGCGACGATATCGACACCGTGTTTTTCACCGGTGGCTCCAGCGGCGTGCCTTTGCTGCGCGAGCAGATTTCCGCACTGTTGCCCCAGGCGCGCAGCGTGGAAGGCGACCGTTTCGGCAGCATTGGCGCCGGGCTGGCGCTTGATGCGGTGCGCAAGTTCGGCTAGGTGAAGCGGCCGGCTTAAAGCAGGCTCATGAAGCGCGCCAGGGCCGGCCCCGGGTGCTCATCCCGGCGGCGGATAAACAGCGTCTTCACGGCAAAGCGTTTGCCTTTTGAGGGGTGGCACCTCAGGGCCGAGCGGTTTGCCGCGCTTTCGACGACCGAGCGCGGCAGCAGCGAGATACCCACCTCGGCGGCCACGCAGCCCAGTATGCCTTCCAGCGTGCCCATCTCAAGGCGGGTGAAGCGGGGCCATCCGCGTTCGCTGAGAATTTGCTCAAAGCGCTGGCGGTAAGCGCAGCCGGTCTTGAACATGATGGCCGCCGCGCCGTTTTCCAGGCGCCGGCCGAGTTCGCCGGCGCGTGTCCAGTTGGCCGACGACACCAGCACCAGCTCTTCCTCAAAAGCCACCTGGCTGAGCAGCAGATGGTTGTCCAGCGGCCCCGCGATGAAGGCGCCGTCCACGCGCCGTGAGAGGACCGCGTCTATGAGGGTGGCGGTGGGGCCGGTCTCCAGCGAGAGGGCCACGCCCGGAAGCTCGCGGCGGTAGGCGGCCAGAAGAACCGGCAAGCGAACGGCGGCGGTGGTTTCCATGGAGCCCAGGGTCAGGCAGGCGGGGGCTTCTTCTTCTCCTTTTGCCGCGGCCTGGGCTTCGCCCATCAGCGACACGATGCGGCTCGCGTAAGGCAGCAGCCGCTGGCCTGCGCGCGTGAGTTCCATGCCCCGGCTGTGGCGGGTGAACAGGGTGAGCCCGAGTTCGTTCTCAAGCCGCCGGATGCGCTGGGTGATGTTGGACTGCACGGTGTGCAGGGATTGCGCGGCGCAGGTGATGCCCCCTTCGGTGGCGACCGCGGCAAATGTTTTCAGTCCCAGTACATCCATAAAACCCTCCGGGCAAAGCCAGCCTTAAGCCATCACGAAAAGAGAACGCAGGAATCAGAACAAATCATTATTACGGAAACATCATGATAGATACAGTTTGTTTCTGATATTCACATTTCTCTTGGGACGGGCTAGCAGGCATGAACCAGCTTTTCAGTGATTTGCACCATGGCGGCGCGATCGCGGCCATTTTTTCCGAGCAGGGTTTTGTCGAGCGCTGCCTGCGCTTTGAGCGGGAGCTGGCCGGCGTCCAGGCGGAACTGGGTGTCATCCCCCATGAAGCGGCGAAAGAGATCGACCGCGTTGCCCGCATCGAAAACATCGACCTGGGCCAGCTCAAGCGCAAAACGCAGTTTGTCGGGCTTCCCATGGTGGGCCTGATCAACCAGGTCGTGGCGCTTTGCCGCGATGACCTGGGCCAATATGCCCATTACGGAGCGACCACACAGGACGTCATGGACAGCGCCCTGGCGCTGCAAATGCAGGAGGCCCTGGCCCTGGTGGGCGATTCGCTCACGCATATTTCGGCGGCGCTTGACGGGCTGGCCACGGAGCACCAGCGCACGCTGCAAGCCGGCCGCACCAACCAGCAACATGCCTTGCCGGTGACCTTCGGCTTCAAGGCCGCGGTCTGGAATAGCGGCGTGCGCCGGCAGCTGGACAGGCTTGCCCAGGTTGTCCCGCGCGCGGCCACGGGCCAGCTGGGGGGCGCGGTGGGTACGCTCGCCTCGTTGTCCGGCACAGGGCATGAGACCCGGCAGCGCCTGATGCGCAGGCTGGGCCTGAATGAGCCCGAACTGGCCTGGCACTGCATGCGCGACGGCCCGGCCGAGGCGGTGCTGTTCCTGTCCCAGGTCGCCGCGACGCTGGGCAAGATGGGCCGCGATATGCTGGTGCTTTCCAGCACCGAGGTGGGCGAACTCGCCTTCGCCCCGGGCCGGGGCGCCAGCAGCACCATGCCGCAAAAAAACAACCCGGTCGCGGCATCCTCGGTGGTGGCGCTGTCAAGAATGCTGTTTCATGCCGCGCCCATGATGCTGGATGCGTCGCTGGTGGAAAACGAGCGTTCGCTGGATGCCTGGTATGTGGAGCTGCATGCCGTGCCGCTGTGCTTTTCACTGATGGGCGCGCTCCTGGCCCAGGCCACCACCATGCTGGAGGAAGCCGTGGTGAATCCGGCCAGCATGGCGCGCAACATTGCCCTGACCGGCGGCGCCATCGTCACCGAGACGCTGCAGATGGAACTGGCGCGCGACATCGGGCTGAACCGCGCGCATGAACTCGTCGCGCGCGCCTGTCAAAAGTCAAAGCAGGAGGGCGTTTCGATCGCGCGGGCCCTGGTGATTTTGCAGCCGGGGCTGGACGAGGCCGCGCTCGATTCGCTGCTGGACGTGCACAGGCACACACCGTTCTCGGTGCGGGAAATCGATGCATCGCGGCGCCCGTCCGCCGCCCGGCCCTGAGGCGGGCCGCACGATCCGGCCTTTTCCAGGAACCCCAGTAACCCCAGGAGGAAATCATGTCCAGAGCCCTGTGTCTTGCCTTCATGTGTGTTTGCTGCGTTTTGAATGCCGCGCCGGCATGGGCGCAGGAGGCCTATCCCGCCAGGCCCATCACCATCATCGTGCCCTTTGCGGCCGGCGGCCCCATGGACAAGCTCGCGCGGGAGCTGTCCGGGCCGCTGCAGGCCCAGTTCAAGCAGCCGGTACTGGTGCAAAACCTTTCAGGTGCCGGCGGCAACCTGGGAACCGCCATTGCCATGCGGGCGCAGGCCGATGGCTACACCCTGCTGATGGGCCACATCGGCATGGCCACCTCGCCGGCCCTCTACCGCAACCTGGGTTTCAAGCCTGATACCGATTTCGCGCCGCTGGGCGTGGTGGTCGACACGCCCCTGGTGCTGACGGCGCGGCCGCAGGTGCCGGCGGATTCCCTGGTGAGCCTGGTGCGATGGATGGCGACGCAGCCGCAGGTCAAGCTGGCGCATGCGGGCATAGGGTCCTCGTCGCACCTGTGCGGGTTGCTGCTGCAGTCCGAATTGAAACTCAGCATCACCACCGTGCCTTACCGCGGCAGCGCGCCCGCGGTGGCGGACCTGCTTGGCGGCCACGTCGACATGATGTGCGACCCGACGCCGACCACGGTGGGTCACATCCAGGCCGGCAAGCTCAAGGCCATCGCGGTGACGGCGGCCAGACCCCTTGCCGGCACGCCGCTTGCGGCCGTTCCCACCATGGCGCGCTTCGGCATACAGGGCATGGAGCTGAGCATCTGGTTCGCCCTCTATGCGCCCCGGGACACACCTCAGCCTGTCCAGCAGCGCATCAACGATGCCTTGAGGGTTGTCATGAAGAGCGATGTTTTCAGGCGGGCGCAAATCGCCTCCGGCATCCAGGTGGTCGATGACGAGCGTGCAACGCCGGCCGGGCATCGCGCTTTCTTGGCCCGGGAAATTGCCCGCTGGAAGCCCCTGATCAAGGCGGCCGGCGTTTACGCCGACTAGGGCTTACCCAGCCGGCGAAGCAGGGTGGAAGGCGAGCGCTTTGGCCGCTTTGGCGTGGGGTGGCGCTGGATGCGGTGCGCAAGCTCGGCTAAGGGTTTCACTCCCTCTCCCTCTGGGAGAGGGCAGGGGTGAGGGCTGCGGCCTGCGCATGAAACAGCGGTGTATTTGCCGCTGCTGGCCCTCACCCCAACCCTCTCCCTGAGGGAGAGGGGGGTAAAACCGGGCCGCGCCGCTTTTGCTGCCTTGGCCYACAACCGCGCGGTGGCAAGTACCGCGGCGGCACGCTACGATGGCTCGGCCTGTCCATTGTCTGGCTTGTTAACGGAATCCGCCACCCTCATGCCCCACCGCCTCCGCACCGCAGCTTTTCGTGTCTTGCTGAGGCCCGTGCCGCTGGCGATAGCCTTGTCGTCCTGGCTGAGCGCCGCGGCGCTGGCCCAGTCGCTGGCGCCGGTCACCGTCAGCGCCACCCGTACCGAGCTGCCGCCCTTCGATGTGCCGGCCTCCGTCGACGTCATCGATGGAGAGCGGCTTCGCGCCGATGGCAGGGCGCAGCTCAATCTCTCGGAAAGCCTGGCGCTCACGCCCGGTGTACTGGCGCGCGACCGGCAGAACCAGGCGCAGGATCTGCAGCTTTCCGTGCGCGGCTTTGGCGCGCGTTCCACCTTCGGCGTGCGCGGCGTGCGGATTTATGTCGACGGCATTCCGGCCACCATGCCTGACGGGCAGGGCCAGCTTTCCCACATCGATATCGGCTCGGCGGAGCGGGTGGAAATCCTGCGAGGACCTTTTTCTTCGCTTTATGGCAATTCATCAGGAGGCGTGGTGCAGGTGTTTACCGAGCGCGGTGAAGGCCGGCCCACGCTTGCGCCCAACGTCGCTTTTGGAAGTGACGGCTTTTTCCGCAGCGGCCTCAAGGCCACCGGCAGCGCGGGTTCGCTGGGCTATACCCTGAACGCCAGCCACTTCAGCACCGACGGCTTTCGCGCGCACAGTGCGGCGCAGCGCGACCTGGCCAATGCGCGCCTTGATTGGCAGCTGGCCAACGGCGGGCAGCTCATGCTGGTGGCCAACCATCTGGACTTGCGCGCCGACGACCCGCTGGGACTCAATCGCGCCCAGTTCGATGCGGCGCCGCAAAGCGCGGATGCATCCGCCACCCAGTTCAACACCCGCAAAACCGTGCGCCAGACCCAGCTGGGCCTGGTCTACGAACAGCCGCTGGGCGGTGGCAACAAGCTGCGCGCCATGGTCTACCAGGGACAGCGTGCCACCGTGCAGTACCAGGCGATTCCGGTGGCGCCGCAGGCCAGCCCGCTGCACCCGGGCGGGGTGATAGACCTGAACCGCAGTTACGGCGGCGCCGACTTGCGGCTGACGGCGCAGGCGCAGCTGGCCGGTTTTCCGCTGGAGGTGGTCGCCGGCCTGGCCTACGACAGCCTGCGCGAGCAGCGCCTGGGTTTCCAGAATTTCAGCGGCGCCAGCCTGGGCGTGCAGGGCGCGCTGCGCCGCGATGAAACCAACCGGGTCAGCAGCCTGGATCCATATGCCCAGGCCACCCTCAAGCTGTCGCCGCGCTGGACTGTGCACGCGGGCCTGCGCCGCAGCACGGTGCGCTTTGATTCCGCCGATCATTACGTGGCGGGGCCCAACGGCGACGACAGCGGCAGCGCGCGTTACAGCGCCACCTTGCCGGTGGCCGGCCTGCTGTACGCCCCCACCGACAACCTGCGTGTCTATGCCACGGCGGGCAAAGGCTTCGAAACCCCGACCCTCAACGAAACCGCCTACCGCGCCGATGGATCCACCGGGCTGAACCTGGGCCTGAAGCCTTCTCGCAGCAACAACCTGGAGGCGGGCCTGAAGTGGCGCACGCCAGTGGGCGAGGCGGCCCGCCTGGAGGGCAGCGCCGCGGTTTTCCACACCGCCACGCGCGATGAAATCGTCAGCCAGACCAACATGGGCGGGCGCAGCACCTTCCAGAATGCGGGCGCCACACGCCGCCGCGGGCTGGAGCTTGCCAGCAGCCTGGCTTTGCCCGGCGACTGGCGGGTGCAGCTCTCGTACACCTGGCTGGATGCGCGCTACCGCGATGCGTTTTTGACCTGCGCCGCCACGCCTTGCGCCACACCCAATGTGTCCGTGCCGGCCGGCAATCGTATTCCGGGCATTGCGCGCTCGGCCCTGGCACTGGAAGCCGGCTGGCGGCCGGCGCGAGGGTGGCGCGGCGGCGTCGAAGCCCGCCATCTGGGCAGTGTTCCCGTCAACGACCTCAACTCGGACGCGGCCGCCTCGTTTACCGTCGCGGCGGCGCATGTCGGCTACGCGGTAGAGGCCGACGGCTGGAAGATGCTTGGCACCCTGCGGCTGGACAACCTGTTCGACAAAAAATACGCGGGCTCCGTCATCGTCAATGAGGGTAACGGCCGCTACTTTGAGCCTGCCGCCGGGAGGACGTGGTTGCTGTCCTGGACCGGCAGCTATGCGTTCTAACGCCTGCCGGGCTGTTGGGTGTGGTCGAAACAAAATCGATATAAAACTAATTGTTTGTATAAAAACGATAGTTTTATTTTCATCGCTTGATGCGAGATGAAAAGATATGATAATATCGTTTTTATCGAAAACGATATTTTTATATTTATGAAGACCCTGTCCGAAGTGACCTCGCGCCTGGAAGGTGAGCGGCAGCGTTTGAAGCTGGATTACCAGGCCTTGGCTGAAAGGACGGGCCTCACGCCTCTGTCTGTGCGCAACATCCTGCAGGGCCGCACCGCGCCACGCATCACCACCTTGATGGCGATTGCCGACCCATTGGGGCTGGAGGTGATGCTGCTGCCCAAAGTGGTGGCCGCTGGCCTGCACTCGCATACCGTCCAGGAGCCCGCGCCGCCTGCCTTGTCGCGGGTGGACCGCATCGTGGCCGAGACTTCGCTGCTCGCAGCCGCTGCGGCGCGCGGAAAGAAACCCAAGGGCGACCTGCCGTGAACGTTCTGGCGCTGGATATCTATTTGGGTTCCCTGCGCGCCGGTCTGCTGTTCCAGTACGGCACGGGCAGCACCGCGCTCACGCGCTTCATCCCTGACGAGGCCTTCTGGTCCAATGCGGCGTCGCCGGTGTTTTCCTGGGCCGCCGCTGATGACGATGCGCAGCGCCGCGAGATTTTCTGGCGCAGTTATGTGAACACGCCTTTTTTCAACGCCGAAGGCGGGCGCCTGCCGGCTTTTTTCCAGAACCTGTTGCCTGAGGGGCCCTTGCGCCGCCACCTGGAGCAACTGCGCGGCTGCGGGCCCAACGACCATTTCGACATGCTGGCCGCCTGCGGCACCGACCTGCCGGGCAATGTCTATGCCTATCCCGCGCGCCTCGATTTCCAGGCGCTGGCCGGGGTGGTGACGCAGCACCATGATGCGCTGGAGATGTCGGTCACCGCCGAGCCCATGCCCGACGCGACCTCGCTATCCGGCGTGCAACCCAAGCTCGCGCTGGTGCAGCAGGGCGGGCGGTATGTGGCGCGCACCAAAGACGCCAAAGGCCTGCACATCATCGCCAAGTTGCCCACGGCCGAGTTCGCATTTTTGCCCGAGGTGGAAGAGCTTTCGCTTCGACTGGCGCAGGCCGCGGGTGTGCAGGTATGCGAGGCCTGGCTGGCCCCGATGGAAGAGATCGTCGCCGAGCAGCCTTTTGTACTCGGTGAAAGCCGGAACTTCCTGGCGGTGAAACGCTTTGACCGCGGGCCCCAGGGGCATATCCACTGCGAAGATTTCGCGCAGATCCTGCGCATTCAGCCCGAAGAAAAATACACCCACCCGGCAGCCAGCTACGCCGCCATGGCCAGGACGCTGCGCGAGGGCATGAGCTTGCCGGGCGAGGCGGGCGAGGGCGCGGCGCAAGAGTTGATACGCCGCGTCATGGTCAATGAAATGCTGGGCAACTATGACGCGCACGTGAAGAATTTCGGCGTGCTTTATCGCGACGGCCGTACGCCGGAACTATCCCCGGCTTATGACGTGGTCGCTTACGCGGCCTATCTGGGCGGGCGCGGCCACGCGCTGCGCTTTGTGCCCGGTGGCGAAAAGCAGGCCAGGCTCACGGCCCAGACCTTGCGCAGCTTTTGCAACGCCACCGGCATGTTCGAAACACGCGTGCGCGGTGTGCTCAATGAGGCGGTGGGCAAGGCCTGCGAAACCTGGCCTCGGATGATTGAGGCCAGCGGCCTGCTGGAGCGGCAGAAGCAGAACCTGCTCAAGCACTTCGAGGCTTGTGATGCAGTCAAAAGCTGGCGGGCCCGGCGCGCGGCGGGCGCCAGGCGCAGGGCGCAAGCGCCGGCGCCGGCGCCTATCTGAGAAACTGCTGCGGTTCTTGCTGCTGCGACGATGCGGGTTCGGCCCTTGGCTGCCGCTCCTTGAGCCAGGCCTCCAAAGCCTCCGATCCGCCGATTTTTTTGCCGCCCGCAAACACTTGCGGCGCCGTGGCGGCGCCCGCCACCGCCTGCAGGGTGCTGGTGCTGATGCCGTGGCCCAGCGTGATTTCTTCATAGGAAAGGCCGGCCTCGTCCAGCATGGCCCTGGCCGTGGCGCAAAACGGGCAGCCCGGCTTGCCGAAGAGCGTGATGGGCTCGGGCGCCACGGTATCCGGCGCCAGGTACTTCAGCATGGTGTCGGCATCCGAAACCTCGAAAGGGTCGCCGTCCTTCTCGGGCTCGATAAACATCTTTTCGATCATGCCGTCGCGCACCAGCATGGAGTAGCGCCAGGAGCGCTTGCCGAAGCCCAGATCGCTCTTATCGACCAGCATGCCCATGCCCCTGGCGAAGTCGCCGTTGCCGTCGGGTATAAGCGTGATGTGTTTAGCCTCTTGCGCCTTGCCCCATTCGTTCATCACGAAAGCGTCGTTGACCGAGAAGCAGACCACCTCGTCGATGCCGTGGGCCTTGAAGGTGCGGGCGAGCGCGTTGAAGCGCGGCAAGTGGGTGGATGAGCAGGTGGGCGTGTAAGCGCCGGGCAGGGAGAAAGCCACGACGTTTTTTCCGGCGAACAGGTCGGTGCTTGAGACGTCGGCCCATTGTTCGTTTTGGCGTGTTTTAAAAATGACGTCGGGGACGCGTTGCCCCTCGTTGTTGGAGAGCATGGGAAGTCCTTGGGTGGGGATTGCAGGGCGCCGCCCCCGGCAGCCATCCGGTGGCGATGAGATTGATTGTGCGAACCGCCCACACCGCAAGTTGTCGGACAACGACGACATTGCTGTAGGGCAATCTCATATATCAAGCCGCGCACCCACTGTCAGGTGCGGCCGGCTTGTGCCCACGCACCGGGCGCCGCCGGCATTCCAGAATTCCACAGCGCTCGATTGCTGCGGGCGCTCAAGGAGTTTTTCATGCCCGAAGGACCGTCCATCCAGATACTTAGGGAGCAAGCCGCGGGCTTTGCGGGCAAAGTTGTGCGACACGCCGGCGGTAATACCAGCGTTGACGTATCGCGGCTCGCAGAGAAGCGCCTGCTGGCTGTGCGCAGTTGGGGCAAGCATTTTTTGCTCGAGTTCGACGGGTTCGCCGTGCGCATCCACTTGCTGATGTTCGGCAGCTACCGTATCAATGAAGGCAAGGAGGGCGCCACACCCCGTCTCAGCCTGGGCTTTGCCGGCGGCAACGAGTTGAACTTTTACACCTGCTCGGTGCGCTATATCGAGGAGCCGCTGGACACGGTTTACGACTGGAGCGCCGACGTGCTCTCCGACGCCTGGGATGCCGCGGCCGCCCGCAAGAAGCTGCGCGCCATGCCCGGCACTCTGGCATGCGATGCGCTACTGGACCAGACGGTGTTTTCCGGGGTCGGCAACATCATCAAGAACGAGGTGTTGTTTCGCATCCGCGTGCACCCCTTGTCGACCGTGGGCGCATTGCCGGCGCCCAAGCTGCGCGAGCTGGTGGCGCAAGCCCGGCAGTACAGCTTTGATTTTCTGGAATGGAAGCGGGCGTTTGTGCTCAAGCAGCACTGGCTGGCCCACACCAAAACCATCTGCCCGCGCTGCAATATCCCGTTTGTGAAAGCCCATCTGGGCAAGACCCAGCGGCGCAGCTTCTTTTGCGAAAGCTGCCAGAGGCGCTACGAAAGCCAGGGAGTGCCGCTAGAAGTGGCTTAAGGTCCCAGGCGGCAAACGCATGACAAAATGCAGGACCCTGAAACCCGCAGCTGGAGCTTTGCATGAACTTCGCGCCCGACCTTGCCACGGTCACCCACGGCATACAGCTGGCGGTGGCGCCCGTGTTTTTGCTCACCGCCGTCTCGGGCATGATCGCCGCGGTGGCCGGCCGCCTGGCGCGCATCATTGACCGCGCGCGCTTTCTGGAAAACCGGCTGGAAGCCGGCGGCGTGGAAGACGCCCGCGCGCAGCGCATGTACAAGGAGCTCGGTGAACTTCGCCACCGTGGTTGGCTGGTCAACATCTGCATCGCCTTCCTGACTTTCTGCGCCATCCTTATCGGCACCACCATCATCCTGCTGTTCCTGGGTGAGACCAGCGAACTGCCCACGCTGCGGATTGCCACGGTCTGCTTTTTGTCGGGAGTGGTGTGTTTTCTGCTGGCCCTGGTGTGCTTTCTGGCGGAAACCTTGCTGGCGACGCGCCTGCTCAAGTTCGCGGAGCCTTCGCGTTAAAGCCAGGGGCGCCGAGCGTCCAAATCGGGCAAATGCAGGACGCCGATTCTGGTGTTTGCCCTACAAACTGTTGCCTTTGCCATGGTCAGACTCGGGTGAACCCCGTCAACTGCCGTGTAAACCTCCCGTTGAACAGCCAGGCGTTCGGCTTACGGGCTGCGCTGCCTTGCCGCAAGCCCATTTCAAAACTACCGGAGAACCATAATGAAAATCCCCACGATCACACGCAGCCTTGCACTGCTGATGGCAGCGACCTTGGCCTGTTCCACGAGTTTCGCCGAGAAACCCGAGTGGGCGGGGGGCGGAAAAAACAAGGGCAACAAACATGAGCAGGCTGAGCAGTCCGACCAAGGCGACCATGAGCAGGGCGGTAAAAAGGCCAAGAAAAACAAGCACGGCGCCGAGGTAAAGGTCGGTGCGTATTTCGTGCCGCAGCAGCGCGTGGTGGTCCAGAACTATTACGGCAAGCAATTCAAGGCCGGCCACTGCCCCCCGGGCCTGGCCAAGAAGAACAACGGCTGCCTGCCGCCTGGGCAGGCCAAGAAATACGCCATAGGCCAGCCCTTGCCGCGTGACATCGTCTTCTATCCCGTGCCGGCGGCTGTGGTGGTGCAACTGGGCGCTCCGCCCGCGGGGCACAAGTATGTGCGGGTTGCCACCGACATCCTGCTGATTGCCGTAGGCACCAGCATGGTGGTGGATGCCATCCAGGATTTGGGTTCGATTTAAAGCCCGGTCCTACCCCGATTCGGGGCGCTCTGGATGTCTGGCCCGTCGTTCGGACCGGTGTGCGGGGGCATGGCCGACACGATGGGCGGGCCCGTCGGGCGTCCCCTGTACACAAGCAGGATCCAAATATCTTTCAAATATCTAACAGCGTTCAAAATATAAAACGAGCGTTAATTTTTACCGGAATTGAAGCCGGGATTGCCTTTACATTTGGCCGATGCAAGCTCGACTAGACCGCCAGCAGGCCCAAAGCGACTCACGCCGCAAGGGGGTGCTGGACGCCGCCCGCTGCGTGTTCGAGCGCCTGGGCATTGAAGGCGCCAGCATCCGTGAAATCGCCAGGGAAGCCGGCTATACCGCCGGCGCCATTTACTCTTACTTTGAAAGCAAGGAGGCGATTTATGGCGCCTTGCTGGCCGAATCGCTGGAGCGCCTCAATGCGGCGGTGGGTGCGGCCGGCCAGGATGGCGCCGGGCCGGCCGACCTGCTGGAGGCCAAGGCCGGCGCCTGGTTCGGTTTTTTCGCGGCCAGCCCGCGCGACCTCGACCTTGTTTTTTACCTGGTGCAGGGCATGCGCCCGCGCGGGCTGACGGCAGAACTTAATTTGCAGCTCAATGACCGCCTGCATGACGCGCTGCAGCCTTGCGAAGCAGCCCTGCAGGCCATGGGTTTGAATGCCGAAGACGCCTTGCGCGAAAATACCGCTTTGTTCGCCCACGGCCTCGGCTTGCTGCTCTTGCAGCACACCGGGCGCATACGCTACTTCGGCCAGGATGCGACGCTGCTGTTTGACGCCTACCTGATCAGTCTGGTGGAGCGTTTGCAGCGACATCCCGGCTGACCCTCCCAATCATTTCCAGGAATTTCCATGCTGCTCGATGCCGACGACTCCCAACTGGTGCTGGTGGACTACCAGACCCGCCTCATGCCCTCGATTTTTGAAAACAGCCTGGTGGTGGCCAATGCGGTGAGGCTGGCGCGCATGGCCCAATTGCTGGAGGTGCCCGTCTGGGGCACGGCCGAAAATCCCGGCAGCCTGGGCCCCCATGTGCCCGAAGTGCAGGCAGCGATTGCCGCGGCCGGCGGCCGCATGCTGGACAAGATGTCTTTCAGCGCCGTCGCCGACGGCCTCAGCGACCTGCTGCGCCCGCCCGTGCGCCAGCCCAGCCAGGGCCGCAATGCGCGCAGCCTGCCCAAGCATTTGCAAAAAACAGCGCCCGAACCGGAAGAGGGCAGAAGCACCATCGTCATCGCCGGCTGCGAAGCCCATGTCTGCCTGCTGCAGACCGCGCTTGACCTGCTGGAAGAAGAGTTTGAGGTCTGGGTCGTGACCGACGCCTGCAGCTCGCGCAGCGAACGCAACCGCGACGCCGCCTTTGACCGGCTGGCCGGCAACGGCGCCGAGCTGGTGACCACCGAGATGGTGGCGTTTGAGTGGCTGCGCACGGCCGAGCATGAGGCGTTCAAGGATGTGCTGGGGCTGGTGAAGTGAGGCGGGCGGGTTTGCAGCCTGCTTACGCCATGCGCCTGCTCGGGCTGGTGCTTTTGATGCTTGTTGCGAGCTGTGCCTCTCCGGATGAAGTTGTGCAGTTCGCGAGCCAGGCGAGCTCGCCCAGTCCTGCATACCCTGCCATCTCCAGACGCCTTGGGGAGCAGGGCCGCGTGCTCGTCCGGGCGCGGGTACTGGCCAGCGGCGACACCGCCGAGGTACAGCTTCATCAAAGTTCAGGCGTTGACAGGCTGGACGCGGCAGCGATTGCGGCCGTCAAACAATTCAGATTCAACCCCGCACGAACCCGCTCAGGTCGCGCGGTGGATTCGTGGGTGACCTTGCCTATTCAGTACACCTTGAAATGAGCGATTCAACGCAAGTCTTACTCCTCGCCATCTCAGCGCTTGCTACCGGCTGCGACCCATACACTGGGTCGAAGCGCCTAACAAGAGGCCTCACCCAGGCAATGGTTTGGAAGCACTGGAAGGCTTGGCATCGCCCCGTTTTTCACTTGAGAAACTCATGACAACTTTGGACCCCGGCCCTTTTTTTCACGGCACGAAAGCCGAACTGCTGCCAGGTGATCTACTAAGCGCAGGCTTTAAATCGAACTACGACGAAAGCGTCGTGATGAATCACATTTATTTCACGGCCATCGCTAAAGGCGCTGGGCTTGCCGCGGAAATAGCCAAGGGCAGCGGCAGGCCGCGTGTCTACGTCGTGGAGCCCACGGGGGAATTCGAGAATGATCCCAACGTGACGGACAAGAAATTTCCAGGCAACCCGACGCGGTCCTATCGAAGCAAGCTGCCTTTAAAAGTGGTCGGCGAGCTCGAATCTTGGGAGCCGTATGACCCGGAGTTCATTCAACAACTGAGAGCCCGCGTAGAGAATGGCATGGGCAAAATCATCAATTGATGTGAGGCAGCTTTGTGAAACGAGCATTCAGCCGTGGCAATGGGGCATGACCAAGATGCAAAAACCGGAAGATGCACCCGGCGCATTTCAAGACGCCTGGAATGCTCACGACATGCGTGCCCTCGGTGAGCTTTTCGATCAGGACGCAACGTTCGTGAATCGCTTTGGGCACTATGTCCGGGGCGTTCAAGAGATCGTGGCACTCCATGCTCCGATTCACGAAACCATCTATAGCGACTCCACGCTCCAGAATGAGCTGATCGATATCGCCCCCATTGCCGAGGGGGTGGCGGTGATCCATTGCTGGAGCCGCCTGGCTGCCGGCGCCGCCCATCCTGCCGGCCCCCACGTGGTGGATACGCTGATCCTCGCAGTGCTGACGAGACAGAACGATATGTGGCGCATTCGAGCGCTTGAGAACGTGACCCTTGTCAACCCTCGAACCGGCGAGGCCATCTTGCGCGGCTAGTACGGCCTTGTGTTGACAGGGCATGCGCGTCAGCCTCCTGAAAGCCCGTTATCCATAATTAAGAATTCAGTTTTGCGGTTTTTTAGCGTTTTTGGCCTTGAGATAACAAACCCTCTGGAGACAACGCCGTGTTCAAGTCACTTCTGCTCAACAAGTCCGAGGCCGGCTTTTCGGCCGCTGTGGCCGACACAGATGAAGCCCAGCTTCCCGCCGGCGACGTGCTGGTGCAGGTCGAATATTCCACCCTCAATTACAAGGACGGCCTGGCCATCACCAACAAGGGGCCGGTGGTGCGCAGCTGGCCCATGGTGGCGGGCATTGACGGCGCGGGCACGGTGCTCGAGTCCACCCATGCGGCCTGGAAACCCGGCGACCGTTTCGTGCACAACGGCTGGGGCCTGGGCGAAACGCGCTGGGGCCTCATGGCCGAGCGTGCGCGCTTGCAGGGCGACTGGCTGGTCAAGCTGCCGACCGCCTTCACGCCGCGCCAGGCGATGGCGATCGGCACGGCGGGTTATACCGCCATGCTCAGCGTGCTGGCGCTGGAGCGGCACGGCGTCCAACCCAATGACGGTGAGGTGCTGGTCACGGGCGCGACCGGCGGCGTTGGCAGTGTGGCCGTGGCCTTGCTTGGCAAGCTGGGCTACACCGTAGTGGCCGCCACCGGCAAGGCCACTGAAGAGGCTTATTTAAAGCAGCTAGGCGCCAGCAGCATCATCGACCGGGCCGAACTCTCAGCGCCCGGCAAGCCGCTGCAAAAAGAGCGCTGGGCCGCGGTCGTGGACGCCGTGGGTTCGCACACGCTGGCCAATGCCTGCGCGCAGACACGCTACGGCGGCGTGGTGACGGCCTGCGGCCTGGCCCAAGGCGCGGACTTCCCGGCGACCGTGATGCCTTTTATCCTGCGCGGCGTGACGCTGGYCGGCATCGACAGCGTAATGGCGCCGCTGGCCAAGCGCCAGCAGGCCTGGGAACGCCTGGCCCGCGACCTGGACCCGGCCAAACTGGAGGCCATGGTCGAGGAAGTGCCGCTGGCTCGTGCCGCCGAAAAAGCGGCCGACTTGATGGCCGGCAAAGTGCGCGGCCGTGTGGTCGTCAAAATCTGAACAAAGCTTACCCCGTATCCCTTATCACCGTTCCGTTCGAACTGAGCTTGTCGAAGGGTCCAAGGGCTTCGACGAGCTCAGCCCGAACGGTGGGGTGAGAATTCAAAAATATGGGGCGCGCAGTTCCCTTTAGAAAAACGGAGACAAGAGATGACGAGCTACGCAGACTTCTACCGCCAGTCCATAGAGCAGCCCGAGGCCTTCTGGACTGAACAGGCCAAATTGATCGACTGGCACAAGCCGTTCACCCGTGTCTGCAACGACGACAAACCGCCTTTTGTTCAGTGGTTTGAAGGCGGGCAAACCAACCTGTGCCACAACGCGGTCGACCGGCACCTCAAGGATCGGCCCGACCAGGCCGCGCTGATCTACGTCTCCAGCGAAACCGGTGTCGAAAAAACCTATAGCTTTCGCGAACTGCACGCCGAAGTGCAGCGCATGGCCGCCAGCCTGCTGGCCATGGGCGTGGTCAAGGGCGACCGCGTGCTGATCTACATGCCCATGATTGCCGAGGCCGCGTTTGCCATGCTGGCCTGCGCGCGCATAGGCGCCATCCACTGCGTGGTATTCGGCGGCTTTGCCAGCGGCTCGCTGGCTTCGCGTATCGACGATGCCACGCCGCGCGTCATCATCAGCGCCGACGCCGGTTCGCGCGGTGGCAAAGTCGTGGCCTACAAGCCCCTGCTCGACGAGGCGATTCGCCTGGCCAAACACCAGCCCGAGGCCGTGCTGCTGGTGGACCGCGGCCTGGCGCCCATGCCCATGGTGACCGGGCGCGACCTGCATTGGGAAACCCTGCGCGCCAAATACATGCACGCCCAGGTGCACTGCGAATGGCTGGACTCCGTCGCCATCAGCTACACCATCTACACCAGTGGCACCACCGGCAAACCCAAGGGCGTGCAGCGCGACACCGGCGGCTACGCGGTGGCGCTGGCCGCCAGCATGAAACACATCTTTGACGGCCACGCGGGCGAAACCTATTTCTCCACCAGCGACATCGGCTGGGTGGTGGGCCACAGCTACATCGTCTACGGCCCGCTGATCGCCGGCATGGCCACCATCATGTACGAAGGCCTGCCTACGCAAGGCATGGACAAGCAGCCCAACGCCGCGATCTGGTGGAGCCTGGTCGAGAAATACAAGGTCACCGGCATGTTCAGCGCGCCCACCGCGGTGCGCGTGCTCAAAAAACAGGACCCGGGCCTGCTCAAAAAACACGACCTTTCCAGCCTGCGCGCCTTCTTCCTGGCCGGGGAGCCACTTGACGAACCCACGGCGCGCTGGATCAGCGAGGGCCTCAATGTACCCATCATCGACAACTACTGGCAGACCGAGTCAGGCTGGCCCATCATCACCATCGCCAACGCCGTCGAAAAAAAGCCCAGCCGCTTCGGCAGCCCCGGCGTGCCCATGTACGGCTACAAGGTCAAGATCCTGCATGAGTCCACCGGCGAAGAGCTGACCCAGCCCCATGAAAAAGGCGTGGTCGTCATCGAAGGCCCGACGCCGCCCGGCTTTATGCAAACCATCTGGAAAGACGACGCGCGCTTCGTCAACACCTACTGGAAGAGCGTGCCCGGCAAGATGGTGTATTCCACCTTCGACTGGGGCATACGCGACGAGGACGGCTACTTTTTTATCCTGGGCCGCACCGATGACGTCATCAACGTCGCCGGCCACCGCCTAGGCACGCGCGAGATTGAAGAGAGCATTTCAGGCCATGCCGGCGTCGCTGAGGTTGCGGTGATCGGCGTGGCCGACCAGCTCAAAGGCCAGGTTGCCATGGCGTTCGCTGTGCCGAAAGATTCGGGCGTGTTGGCCGACACCGCAGCGGCGATGAAGCTCGAAGGCGAAATCATGAAACGCGTGGACGGCGACCTGGGCGCCGTCGCGCGGCCGGCGCGTGTGCATTTTGTGTCGGCCCTGCCCAAGACGCGCAGCGGCAAGATGCTGCGGCGCGCGATTCAGGCGGTGTGCGAGGGCAGGGACCCCGGGGATTTAACGACCATGGACGACCCGGCGGCGCTGCAGCAGATTCGGGATCGGGTGGCTGGGTAACGCACTACTGCGAAGCCTTCGATCTGCCTTAGTCCGGCAGGGCAAGAGTGGTGCCGGCCATCATGCCCTTCGCTTCCGGTTCCTGGATCTCGGTCCAGACGCGGTTTCCGCTGGTCGCAACGGGGCGGTTAATGGTTTCCTGAACAAGGGCACCGAGCAAACCAAACATGAGGGAGAAGTCTCCTGTCGGTCGTGCGAAGGGCGCGAGCAAGTAAAAGAACCGCCGCTCGTCCGCTTGCGCCGTGATCTCCGTGACACGCTCTTGCCCTACAGATGTGGCAGCTGTGAGCCGCCTGGTGCCTGGCGCGACACTGATGGCGGTGTAGCTGTTTTGCGGCAGAGTGGCCACCTTTGCACCGTCCACCAACACTGTAGCGGTCTCTGTATCTCCGGAAATTCTCACCAGATACAGCAATGCCTGCCCCGGCATGGGGTCCTGCAGCTGAACTTCCGTGGGCTGTGGTGTAGAAGGCGTTGCGGCGGGATTGGCCCAAGTGCAGGCGCTTGCAATCAAAAGTATTCCTGCCAGCGTGCGTCGGATCATCTTGACTTCCAAGTTCATGTGAATCAAGCCTTAGTGGTCATGAGAGTTGGCAGATTCTAGAGGGCACAGCGGGTGCGCCTTCGATGTCTCATCTTGAGAAAACTTCTCAACACTTTGTTTCAGCCAAGGGTTTCTACCGGGATACCCCCTTGCGCCCAGCCGTAGCATGAGTCGCGCAAGGCCTTCGGGTAGTAGCTKAGTGAGTTGACTGTGGAGGCCTGCCCGATCCTGTGATGACAGCGATTCAATAAAAGGGGACACCAGATGACAACAAAACTCAACGTGAACGGCAAGGCCGTTTCCGTCAATGCCGAACCCGATACGCCCCTGCTGTGGGTGATACGCGATGAGCTGGGCATGACCGGCACCAAGTTCGGCTGCGGCGCGGCGCTGTGCGGCGCCTGCACCGTGCACCTCAACGGCCAGCCGGTGCGATCCTGCCAGACGCCGCTGTCGGCGGCGGCGGGGCAAAAGGTGGCGACGATTGAAAGCCTGTCGCGCAACAACACGCACCCGTTGCAGGTCGCGTGGATCAAGCATGACGTGCCGCAGTGCGGCTACTGTCAGTCGGGCCAGCTGATGAGCGCGGCGGCCTTGCTCCAGGGCAACAAGAACCCGAGCGACGCCGATATCGACGCCGCGATGAGCGGCAATATCTGCCGCTGCGGCACCTACCCGCGCATCAAGGCGGCGATCAAGGATGCCGCTTCCACCCTGCGCAAAGCCTGAGGAGAACCATCATGACTGCCAACACACTGGTCTCCCTTGATCGCCGCAGCTTCCTTAAAACCTCATCGGCGCTGACCGTCGCAAGCGGCGGGCTGATGCTGGGTGTCTCGCTGGGCGTTCCGTCTGCCGTGCAGGCGGCGGGCACGCTCTACACGCCCAATGCCTGGGTGCACATCGCCGACGACAACACCATCACGCTGCTGTCGGCACGTTCGGAGATGGGGCAGGGCGTCTATACCTCCATGCCCATGCTGATCGCTGAAGAGCTGAATGTTGACATTCGCAAGGTCAAGGTCGCGATTGCGCCGCCGGGCAAGGTCTACACCAATGCCTTGCTGGGCGCGCAAATCACCGGCGGCTCGACGTCGGTGCGTGATGGCTGGGAGAAGCTGCGCATTGCGGGCGCACAGGTGCGCACCATGCTGGTGTCGGCGGCGGCCGCGAAATGGAATGTTGATGCATCGACGCTCAAGGCTGAGAACGGCATGGTCATTGGCCCCAGGGGCAAGAAGGCGACCTACGGCTCGCTGGCCGAGGCGGCGTCTAAACTGCCGGTGCCCGAGAAAGTGGCGCTCAAAGACCCCAAAGACTTCACCGTGGTCGGCAAGCCGACCAAGCGGCTGGATACACCGATGAAGGTCAACGGCACGGCCGAGTTCGGCATCGATGTGAAGCTGCCGGGCATGGTCTACGCCAGCCTGCAGCAATGCCCGGTGATTGGCGGCAAGGTCACCAGCTTTGACGCGGCCAAGGCCAAGGCCATGCCCGGCGTGATGGACGTGGTGCAGATTCCCGACGGTGTGGCGGTGGTGGCCGACAGCTACTGGCACGCTTTCAAGGCGCGCCAGGCGCTGACGGTGCAGTGGGACGAAGGCCCGGTCGCGGCCATCGACAACGCCAGCATGCTGGACGGCATCCGCAAGGCGGCGGAAAGCGGCAAGGTGATTCCCATCATCGCGCCCAAAGGCGACGCGGCCGGTGCGATGAAGGGCGCGGCCAAGACGCTGAAAGCCGAATATGTGTCGCCGCTGCTGGCGCATGCCACACTGGAGCCCATGAACTTCACGGCCGACTACAAGAACGGGAAAATTCTGCTGATAGGCCCCACGCAGTTCCAGCAGGGTGCGGAAGGCAGCGTGGCTGCGGCGCTGGGTATCAAGCCTGAGGACATCACGCTGAAGACGACCTTTCTGGGTGGCGGCTTCGGCCGGCGGCTGGAGCTGGACTTCATCGTGCAGGCGGCGCAGATTTCCAAGGCCGTGGGCAAGCCGGTCAAGCTGCTCTGGAGCCGCGAGGACGACACCACGCACGACTTTTACCGGCCCATGGCGGTCAACCAGCTTTCTGCCGGGCTGGGGCCTGACGGCAAGCCGGTGGCGCTCAATTTCAAGATCACCTCGCAGTCCATCACGCAGCGCGCCTTCGGCCTGCCCAAGGACACGCTGGACCCCTTCATGGCCGAGGCGGGTGTCTTGCCTTACGACATCCCGAACACGCAGTACGACCTGGTGATCCACGACAGCGGGCTGCGGGCGGGCTACTGGCGATCGGTGAGCCATGCGCTCAATGCCTTTGCCAACGAAAGTTTTGTCGATGAGATGGCCGCGGCCGCGGGCAAGGACCCGTATGCCTACCGCATGTCGCTGCTGGAAAAGCAGCCGCGCTTTGCCAATGTGCTGAAGCTGGCAGCCGACAAGGCCGGCTGGGGCACGCCGCCGCCTGCGGGGCGCAGCCGCGGCATCGCGCTGATGGACGGCTACGACACCTATATGGCACAGGTGGCCGAGGTGTCGGTCAAGGACAACCAGGTCACGGTGCACAAGATGACGGTGGTGGCCGACCTGGGGCGCATGGTCAACCCCGACACGGTGCAGGCGCAGATTCAGTCCAGCGTGGTGTTTGGACTCTCGGCGGCGCTGAACAACCAGATCACGCTGGACAAGGGCCGGGTGCAGCAGACCAATTTTGGGGACTACCCGGTGCTGCGCATGCATGAGTCGCCGGTCATGGACATCACCATCGTGCCCAGCACCGAAAAGCCCGGCGGCATCGGCGAGCCGGCCACAGCGCTGGTGGCGCCTGCCGTGGCCAACGCCGTGTTCGCGGCCATCGGCAAGCGGGTGCGCACGCTGCCGCTCAATGACAACCTCGCCAAAGCCTGACGGCATATGGGGTTGGCGCCGGAATTGAGGCAGAAATGAACGTGGACTGCTAGCATCCGGCGCATGGACAACATTGACCTTGAAGTTCTGAAAACCTCCTCGCAGTGGCTGGCCGCCGGCCTGCGCTGCGAGCTGGTCACTGTGCTCAAAACCTGGGGCTCCAGCCCGCGGCCCGAAGGCTCCATGCTGGCGATCTGCGAAGACGGCCGGGTGGTGGGTTCGGTCTCGGGCGGCTGCATTGAAGATGACATGATCGACCGGGCGCGCCGCGAGGGCCTGGACCGTGTAAAGCCGGCCATCGTTACCTACGGCGTTTCGGCCGATGAGGCACGCCGCTTCGGCCTGCCCTGCGGCGGCACCATAGAGCTGGCCCTGGAGCCGCTATCGGCGGCCAGCCGTGTCGATGAACTGCTGCAACGCCTGCAGGCCGGCGAGCTGGTGGCGCGGCGGCTGGACCTGCACACCGGCGCCGTCACACTGGGCGCGGCCCAGCCCAGCCAGTCCATGCAGGTGTCCGAAGCCGCGCTGGTGACCCTGCACGGCCCGCGCTGGCGTTTGCTGATCATCGGCGCGGGGCAGCTTTCGCGTTTTGTGGCGCAGATCGCGCAAGGTATGGATTACGCCGTGACGGTATGCGACCCGCGCGAGGAGTACCGCGACAGCTGGCAGGTCGATGGTGTGGAGCTGGCCACCGGCATGCCCGACGACGTGGTGCAGGCCATGAAGCTGGATGCGCGCTGTGCGGTGATCGCGCTCACGCACGACCCCAAGCTGGACGACCTGGCGTTGATGGAGGCGCTGCGCTCGCCGGCTTTTTATGTGGGCGCGATCGGCTCGCGGCTGAACAACCAGCGCCGCCGTGAACGGTTGGCCGAACACTTCGACATGACGCCGGAAGAACTGGCCCGGTTGCACGGCCCGATAGGTCTTTATATCGGCAGCAAGACGCCGCCGGAGATTGCGATCTCCATCCTGGCCGAGCTGACGGCCGTCAAGAACGGCGTGGGGTCCGCGCAGATGGCCAATGTCGCGGCAGCCAAGGGCCAGCTCGGTTTGCCGCCGACGGGAGAGGTGTGCACCGTCACGCAGTGATTTTTGCCGTGATTTTGGGCCTTGAAAGCAGCAGTTTCAGGCGTTAATCGGCTTGTGGGCCAATAAGTCCGTGCGCAAGCTGCTACTTTATTGGTAGCAAGAATCAGGGCTTGGCAGCAGATGCGGGGCTCACATCAAAAGCTGCCGGCGGCAGGCCGGCCCGTGAGCGCTCCACCATGTGGGCCCACGCGGCTTCGCGGTCCCTGACACGTGCGGCCGCGTCAAACAAAGGCGCCGTTTGCTGGGCAGACTGTAGTTTGTTTCGCAATTGCTGCAGGGCTTCGGGTTGACGGCCCAGGCGAACCGCTTTTGCGACATAGGCATCCGCATTTTCCAGAACGCATTCAGGCAGGGCTGCAGCCTGCAGAATGCTTGCGCCCATGCGTGCGGCCATACTGCCGCCGAGGCAGGTGAGTGCGGGTACGCCCTGGCGCAGGGCATCCGCCAGCCCGGGGGCGGCGTTCAGGCGCAAGGTGTCAAGAAACAGGTCTGCGCAGCCGAGGTGGGCAGGAATCTCTGGCCAGGCCGCCAGGGCTGAAAAAATCAGCCGTTGTGGGCCTACCCCTGCGGCCTGTGCCTCGCGTACCAGGTTGATGCCCGCCCGGCTGCAAAAAGGCAACCACAGCACCGCGTCGGGCAGCGAGCGCAGGATTTTCATCCAGCTGGCGAAGGTGACTTCGTCAAGCAGGGGCGGCAGCAGGCATGAGCACAGCACGATGGCGTCTGCCGGCAGCCCGGCTCTTTTGCGGGAAGGAGAGGTCGGCTCCGCATCGGTTTCGAGGTTTCCCGGCCAACAGGTTTGCGGCAGGCGGACGACGGCGCCGAAGCTTTCCTGGGTGTTGTGCGCGGCCAGGTCATCATTTACTTGCGGGTGGATGGTGTGGTCGGACAGGGTGTAGTCCCAGGCACCGGGGACCTGGTGGCTGTAGAGGCCGGGCTCGCGCAGTTGCACAGGCGCGACCCGCATCACGGCGATTTCCTGCCGGGTCCAGGCTGGGTTCATGGCCTGTTCCAGGTAAATATCAAGCCTGTCCAGCCGGATGCGCCCCACCGCTTCGAGGTCGGTCATGTGCCCGAGCTCATTCACGCTGGCCGCGTGGTGGCGCAAGATTTCGTGGTGTTCAGGCTGGGGGCGCCCTGTGAAAGCATAGACATGCACGGCAAAACGCCTGCTGTCGTGCCGCGCGAGTTGCCTCTCAAGCGAGCGAACCTGCCGTGCATCGGCCAGGCTTTGCACGGCCAGGCCAACGTGGATGCGGCTGTCTGTTGGCAGCCGGCGCGTGCGCGAGTCGGGCCTGAAGGGCGGGCAGGATTTGAAGCGGCATTTGATCGCTTCCTGGGTTTGCCGCCACATCTGCTGCGGCGCGGCTTCGTTCATGCCGAGTGCAAGGCCATGAATGGGTGCATCACCCCAGTCACGGTGTTTGGAGACTGCCGGCGATTCAGCCAGTGCTTGTTGCAGGATGCCGGTGAGGGCATTGTGATGCCGCCAGTCGCTGATGGCGATATTGCGGAATGCTTGCCGCATGCAGATTTGCAGCGCGTCCGCCGCCAGGTGGTCGGCGGCCTTGCCCTGGATGGCGCCCTCCAGCGCACCGCCTTCAGCCGTTTCAAGCTTCAGCAGAAACTCCGCCATCAGATTGCGGGTGCCGGCGTCGAGTTCTTTCAGCGCGGTGTCGGCTTGTTCAAGCTCACCGGTGAAGGCCAGGAGCGCGATGTACCGGATCTTCAGTTCGGCATGCCCGGGAAATTGCGCCAGGGCCAGCCGTATGGCCTCCAGCGCTTCGGCGTAGCGCCGTGCGCCTGAGAGGTATTCGGCCAGGTTGGCGTGGTAGGGCGCGTAGCCGGGCTGCAAGTCAATGCATTGGCGGGCCATGCGGATCGCCATGTCCCACTGAGAGGACCCGGCCGCCAGGATGGCGACATTGTTGAGCGACCGCAGGTGGTTGGGGTTGAGTTCAAGGGCCCGTGCATAGGCCTTCCGGGCGTTTTCAAGGTCGCCGCAGCCTTCTGCCGCGATCGCCAGGTTGGCCGCGCCATCTGCGTCCTGCAGCAACGGCACCTCAACGCCCAGCAGTGTGCGATAAGCCGCCTGCGGGCAGTCCAGCACGCTGAGCAGCGTGGCGCAGGCGGACGCTGAATTGACGTCCGTCGGCAGGAGGGCGCGTGCTTTTTCGAAGGCGGCAAGCGCCAGCTCGGGTTGCCCGGCCTTGTCCAGCTGGCTGCCCCGCGACATCCAGCCTCTGTGATCCTCCTCGCGGAGAAAGGAAGTGGCGGGGTCCATTGCAACTTTGCTGCCGTCTTGCATGCGGGAATTATGTGGCACGGCGGGTTCGGTCTTTCAGGCAGGCGCGGAGATAATCGCGGCTAATGACCCAAGGCCTGACTCCCACCGACACGGACACCGGCGTCCTGCACCTGCTGGGGCGCTTCGGCGAGCTGTACACCGGCGCGGAGCGGGAGTTGCTGGACCTGTCGCGGCTCCTGGCCGGGCGGCGGCCGGTCAGGCTGTGGTCCGACGTTCCGGTGCACCCGGCCTACGCCCCCGAGGGCATTACCGCCGTGCAGCCTTTTGCGCACCAGTTTCCCAAGGAAGGCACGCTGCTGATTGGCGGCGTGCATCTGCAACCAGGGATATGGCTGAAATACACGCGGTTCAAACGGATCATTCTTTTTCACAACATTTCACACCAGGCGCAGCTGTTTGCCATTGTTGAAGGCGTGCGGGAATATACCGGCCTCAACCCTGAAATTGTTTTTGTGTCCGACTGGCTGCGCCGCAGTGCAGCATTGAGCGGCCGCGTCATTCCCAGCCTGCTCGATCTCACGCCCTTTTCAGAAGTGGCCGCCGACCGCTTTGCCCGATGGAAAGACGTTGAAGCCCGGCCACGGCCATTTACCGTGGGACGCGCCAGCCGGGATTTGCTTGAAAAGCACAACCCGCAGGATCTTTCGCTCTACCGCATGCTGGCCAGCCGCGGCATACGGGTGCGGGTCATGGGCGGAACCTGCCTGGCGCCGGGCCTGGCGGGAACCGATGGCATTGAGCTGCTGCCCGCTGGGGCGGAGTCTGTGCCGGACTTTTACCGTTCGCTGGACGCGATGTTCTACCGCACCGGAAACTTCTTTGAGGCGTATGGCCGGGTTGTGCTGGAGGCCATGGGCGCCGGTTTGCCGGTGGTGGCCCATGTCAACGGCGGTTATGCCGAGGTGATCGAGCAGGGCGTTTCGGGGTTTTTGATCCGTTCGCAGGAACAGGCTTTTGACGCCCTGATGTCGCTCAACGATTCGCCTGATTTGCGGCTTCAGCTGGGCATGGCCGCACGGCAGCGGGCCAGCCAGGTGCATGGCCCCGAGGCGACGGAACGGGACCTGGCGTTTTATCTCGCCTGAGCGGCCTAGGGCCGCGTCGTGCGTCAGGGAGCGGCAAATGCCGCGGCGCCTGAATAACGGATATTTCCGTTGGTGCCGGTGTAAACCATGCCGGCGCGGCTTGCATTCACCCCTGTGAAAAAACCGTCCGCGGTGAAAACCGGGCCGCCGTTGGAGTAGCTGAACTGCCCCCCCGACACGGTGATGTTGGAAGCGCTAAAACTGCCAAGTGTGGTGACCACGCCTATGTTCAGCTTGCTGGTGCCGAAGTTGATGTTGAACGTTGCGGACGTCAGCGTTCCGGAAGCCACTGCGGCCTGTATGGATGTGTCGTAGCCCGTGACAGGCGTCTGGCCGATCAGGTTGTAGCTGAGGGTGCCTGTCGTGGGCATTACCGCCGTGGGCTGGCCGATGACATAGTGGAGATCGTTGATATTCGTGGCGCCTGGGTTGCGCGTACCCGTGGTCCACGATCCCCATCCGATGAAGTCGCCGGCGTCGGTCGAACCCGCCGAGCCCGCGAAGGCGTTGAGGGTGGGGGTAAAGTCCTTGCCGTTGGCGCTCAGCGCGGTCAGCTTGCCGGTGTCAAGGGTTGCGGAAGTGCCTGTGGCAACGGGCGAAATGGTGGAGGGGCCAAAATTACCCTGTGAGTGGTAGGTTGCGGCCGACTTGAGGTTGGTGAACGTGCCGGTATTGACCGGCGCTGCAGTTTGCGACGGGACGATGGTGGCCTTGCCATCACCATTGACGTTGTTGCCGACAACAACGGGCTCCTGGTCGGGCGGTGGCGTTGGCACGGGGGCGCGCACGTTGGTTCGCTTCGGCGCATCGGTGTTGTTGATCACCCTGACCGATTCGCCGGCCGTCAGGCCCACGCAGCCGCCGGCATTGCAGACTTCGATGGCGTCCAGCTCGGTCGTCACGCCCAGGGAGCCGTCGGGGTTGTAGCCGACATTGAAGCCGGAGCCGCGTATGCCTATGGTGGCCGTGGTGGTGGTGACCTTGTAGTTCTCGCGGTTGCGCTTGCCGATCAGGCCGGTGATGGCCCGCATGCTGCCGCGCAGCAGGTCGACCAGGAAGCGGTCCTCCTTGGGGTCGGCCTTGTCGACGTAATTGGCTACCTTGAATTCGGTGTTGGGCTGCAGGGACACCAGGCCGCCATCGGTGAAGCGCACCTGCGCACGTCCGCTGGCGCCGGTCAGGATGGCCTGGCCGCTTTCGATGTCCTTGCCCTTGACCAGTGCCGTGGTGGCGCCGTCCGCGCGGCGGACGTTGACGTCGCCGGCGATGAACTGGGCCACGCCCGCGGAAGGCGCGGCAAAGGCCTGCAGGGGGTAGATGGCGGCCAGCGCCATGACCAGTGCAGTGTGTTGGAGCTTGATGTTCGGTGTCATATGGTTTCTCCGGGTATTTTTTAGGTGGTGCGCACTGGCTGGTGTGAGGGGCTAGGGGTGGCCCTGCTCAGAGGGGCGGGCTCAAGACGAGGTTGGTCTGCTGGAAAACAGCCGCGCCGGAAACCTGGCCCGCACTGGGGCCGGCGCCCGTCACCGAGGGCGCGCTATAGACCAGCGCGGCGCGGCTGGCATTGTTGCCGGTGAAGAAACCGGTGACGTTTGCGCCCGAGCTACTGGTGATCTTCGAGTTGTTGGTGTCCAGGCTGCTGCTGATGCCGTAGTCATTGCCGCCGAAGCGCGTGGTGAGGTTCAGGCTGCCATAGCCCTGGCCCGCGCCATAGGCGCCGAAGTTGGCGGTCAGCGAGCCGCTGACGAGCTGGCCTGCGCCCAGCGTGCTGGAAATGGCGGTGCCGCCGGCAAGCTGGTAAGTGCCCTGCATGTTGTCGGCGGGCAACTGGGCCGTCGGTGTCGGCCGGCCCATCACAAAGTGGACGGATTCAATGGTGGTGGTGGAGCCCGCCACGATTTTTTGCCCCGTCACCCAGCTGCCCCAGCCGACAAAGTCGGCGTCGGCCGGCGCACCGAGTGCGCCCTTTTCCATCGTGGTGAGGCCGGGCGTGCTGCGGAACTGCGTCCTGACGTTGCGGCTGTCGACGCTGTCGAAATCGATGGGTTTGCCGCTCAGGAAGCTGGTCAGCACGGCGGTGCCGGCCTCGGGGTAGTAGCTTTCGACCGCCGAGTTGGTCGTGCTGCTGTCGGTGAAGGCAACCGCCGCGGCCAGGTCGGTGAACACCTGTTTGACGGGCGCAGTGACGGTCGGAACGATGGCGGGTTTGCCGTCGGACGTGGTCTGGTTACCCGCCACGACCGCTTCCTGCGTGGGTGGCGGCGTTGGCACATTGGCGCGCACATTGGTGCGAACGGGGGCCTCGGAGCTGTTGACGACCCGCACCGACTCGCCGGCCGTGAGACCGACGCAACCGCCGGCGTTGCAGACTTCAATGGCGTCCAGCTCGGTCGTGATGCCCAGGGATCCATCCGGGTTGTAGCCCACACTGAAACCCGAGCCGCGTATGCCGATGGTGGCCGTGGTGGTGGTGACCTTGTAGTTGTCGCGGTTTCGCTTGCCGATCAGCCCGGTGATGGCGCGCATGCTGCCGCGCAGCAGGTCAACCAGGAAACGGTCCTGCTTGGGATCGGCTTCGTCGACATAGTTGGCGATCTTGAAATCGGTGTTGGGCTGCAGGGAGACCAGGCCGCCGTCGGAAAACCGCACCTGGGCCCGGCCGGCATTGCCGGTCAGGATGGATTCACCGCTTTCAAGCGCCTTGCCTTTGGCCAGCGCCTCGGTCTTGCCGTTGGCGCGCAGCACGTTGACGTCGCCGGCGATGAACTGGGCCACGCCGGCCGAGCCGGCGGCAAAGGACGGCGCGGGGAGGGCCGCCGCCATCACGACCGACAGGGCGGCGCGTTTGAGGGGGAGTTCCCGGATGGTCTTCATGGATCTGTAGCGGCGGATGTCTTCAGTCAAAACCGCAAGCTCAGAAGTCGCGGCGCACCGTCACCGAGAGCAGGCTGCGCTTGTAGTCGGAAATCGCGACGTTGGATTTCACCGAGGTCAGAGCCAGCTGGGGCGTCACGCGCCACAGTTTGGCGGGCACCCAGTTCAGGCCCAGGTTCAGGTTCCACTGCTTGTCATGGCGCGTGACCAGGAAGAGCGGATCGGCGCCGCCGTATTTGCGGTCTTCGTAAGCGAGGCTGCCGAACAGCGCCAGCACATCAGAGAGAGTTTTCTGGATGCCGGTGCGAAGGCCCACAAGGTCATGGCCCAGGTGCGGAACGCCGGCCGCGCGTTCTTTTTCCGTCCCGACATAGCCGCCGCCGAAGACCACGATATTGCTGTCGCGGAAAGCGTGTGCGTAAGAGGTCCCGATCACCGTCCGGGTCGCATCGCGCAGGGACTGGCCGGGATAGCTCAAATCGCCCCACTGGATATAGGTGCTCCACTGGCGAAAGCCGTCGATGCGGTAGGTCCATTCGCCGACCAGGCCCTGCTGGTCGCGGGCGCGCGAGCCGGCGACGGTGTACGTCCCGGCCTGGACGACGCCGGAGAACTCGTGTTTGTCATAGCGGTAGCTGGCGCCGAAATTGACATCCACCTGGCCGGTGTTGAAGTCGTTGTACTTGGCATTGACGCGTCCGTTGCCGTAGACATTGCCGATCAGCGACCAGCGCGGATCCACCACGTAGCGGGCCGACAGGCCGCCACCCAGGCTCATGTAGGCATCCTTGGTTTCGACGCCGGCGGAGTTCAGCGTGAAGATCAGGCCGCCGAAGGCAGGCACAGCCACATTGGGGTTGCCGGGGCCGCTGTTGATGTTGGTGTCGTAGCCGATGCTGGCTTCCAGGAAGGGCTTGACCGACGAGCGGGCGGCTTCCTCGGTCCGGTCAATGGCTTGCAGGAACTGGTCGATGGTGGCGGCGGCTTCGGCCGGGATGTTGTCCTGCTTGGTCTCCAGCAGCACCTGGCGTGAGGCCTTGGTGTCGCCGACGGAGAACAGCGCGCGGCCGAGTTCGGCGCGCGCCCGCGAGTTGCTGGGCTGTACGGCCAGCACGCGTTCGAGGGCGAATACCGCGCGGGTGTATTGGCCGGTTTCGTTGGCTGCGATGCCCAGGACGGTGTCAAAGTCCGGGTCGCCTGCGCGCGTGGCCTCTTGCGGCTCCAGCAGGTCAAACGCTTTTTGCGCCTGGCTCTGGTCCAGCAGGGTGCGTGCATTGCTGACCAAAGCGTCGACTTCCGCCTGCGCCAGGCCATGGGCCATKCTGGCAATAAGAAGAACGATCGCGCCCGAGAGAAGTCTGTTTTTTGAATACATAAGTATTATTTTATAAAGGTCCCAGGTAACAACCCGTAAGCAACAAAAGTTTTATATCACGCGGGCGTGACTTTAAGGGGTTTATTACACCTTGCACAGAGGGCGTAAGTGCGGCGCGGCAACACCTTTTCGGGGCTTTGGCACCGGCTTGGTGATATTCACCAATTTGAGGGGCCGCCCGAGGGTATTTACGGGGGATGGCTTCCCGATTCGCATGAATAATATTAGTCATTGCTTATATTAAGAAGAAGTCACTAGGAGTCACCATGGACGAGATGATCCACGCCAGCGCCCAGGTTGAGCGGGGCCGGGTGTTTGAACTGGCGGCCGAGTTGTTCGCCGTGCTGGCCACGCCCATGCGCCTGCGCGTGCTGAGCGCTCTGTGCGAGCGCGAAAAATCCGTCAACGAACTGTTGGCCGAGATCGACACCACCCAGCCCAATCTTTCACAGCACCTGGCCGTGCTGTACCGCACCGGCGTGCTGGCCAAGCGCCGTGAGGGCACCCAGGTGATTTACCGGGTGCAAAGCGAAAAAGCGGTGGCGTTGTGCCGCAGCGTCTGCACCCAGATCGCCATCGAGCTGGACGAGCCGGGCGCGCTGTCCCCGGCGGAAAGCCTGTCGCCACGCCCCGGCATGTTGGACGCCTGAACCGAAAGACGCCACCCATGCTGAACCGATTCCTGCAGCGCGCGCCCGAAAACTTTCTTTCCCGGGAGCAGATACAAGAAGTGCGGGCAGGGCGCCGCGGCTTTCTGGCCGGCGCCTTTGCCGCCGCGGCCGGCACTGTGGCCGCGGGCCGGGCCGTCGCGCAGGGCGCGGCGACGCCTGCCGAAGGCGAACCTGAAGTCCTGAACCTTCCGCCGCACAGCAAGGGCCTGGGCCAGCCGGTGGCGGCCCGCGGCTACGGCCTGCCCAGCGAGTTCGAGAAAAACCTGCAGCGCCGCGAAAGCCCGGGCCTGACGCGCGTGGGCCAGGCCAGCGTGAGCTTTTGCCCTTTGCAGGGCTTGTTCGGCATCATCACGCCCAGCGGTCTGCACTTTGAGCGCCACCACCAGGGCTGGTGGGACATAGACCCCTCCAAACACCGGCTGATGCTCAACGGCTCCGACGAGGCCATGCTCAAGCGTCCCATGGTCTTCAACATGGACGAGCTGATGCGCCTGCCCAGCGTGAGCCGCATGCATTTCATCGAGTGCGGCGCCAACACCGGCATGGAATGGGGCAATGCCGCCGTCCCGACGGTGCAGTACACCCACGGCATGCTGAGCTGCAGCGAGTTCACCGGCGTGCCGCTGCGCACCCTGCTGGAACTCTGTGGCGCCGACTTCAAGCGCGCGAAATTCATCCTGGCTGAAGGCGCCGACGGCTCGGGCATGACGCGCACCATTCCCATGAGCCTGGTGATGAGCGGCGAGGTGCTGGTCGCCTATGGGCAAAACGGCGAAATGCTTCGGCCCGAAAACGGCTACCCGCTGCGGCTCATCGTGCCCGGCGTGCAGGGGGTGAGCTGGGTCAAATACCTGCGCCGCATCGAAGTGGGTGACATGCCTTACGGCGCCAAGGACGAAACCATCCACTACGTGGACCTGCAGCCCAGCGGCCTGCACCGGCAGTACACCAGCATCCAGGAAGTCAAAAGCGTGGTCACCTCGCCCAGCGGCGGCCAGGTGCTGCTGCAAAAAGGCTTTCACAACATCACGGGCCTGGCCTGGAGCGGGCGCGGCAAGATTCGCCGGGTCGATGTCTCGGTCGACGGCGGCCGCAACTGGACGCAGGCGCGGCTGGAAGGCCCGGTGCTGGCCAAGTGCCTCACGCGTTTTAACGCCGACTTCGTCTGGGACGGCAAGCCGGCGATTTTCCAGAGCCGCGCGCTGGACGAAACCGGGCAGATCCAGCCGAGCTACAACGAGTTGCGCAAGGTGCGCGCCTCGCGCAGCATTTACCACAACAACGCCATCCAGTCGTGGTCGCTGGAAGAAAACGGCGAGGTGAAAAATGTCCAGGTTTAACCGTGTCCGGTGCTCGCTGCTGGTGCTCGCCTGCCTTGGCACGATGGGCACGGCATTCGCGCAAACGCAAGCCGCCGCGCGGCAGGCGGCGCTGGCCAACATCGGCCGGACCGCCACGCCCGCCGAAGTCAAGGCCTGGGACATCGACGTGCGTCCCGATTTCAAGGGCCTGCCCAAGGGCCAGGGCTCGGTGCGCCAGGGTGAAGTATTGTGGGAGGCGCAGTGCGCTTCCTGCCACGGCAGTTTTGCCGAGTCGTCCGAGGTGTTCACGCCGATTGCCGGCGGCACCACGGCGCAGGACGTGAAAAACGGCCGGGTCGACGGGCTGATGCCGGGCGCCAACCAGCCCAACCGCACCACGCTGATGAAGGTGTCCACGCTGTCGACGCTGTGGGACTACATCAACCGCGCCATGCCCTGGACCGCGCCCAAGACGCTGACACCCGACGAGGTCTATGCCGCGACGGCCTACATCCTGTTCCTGGGCAATGTGCTGCCGGAAGACTTCACGCTGTCGGACGTCAACATCCGCGAGGTGCAGGACCGCCTGCCCAATCGCAAGGGCATGACCACAGCGCACGCGATGTGGCCCGGCAAGGAACTGGGCGGCACGGCCAGGCCCGATGTGCAGGGCTCGAATTGCATGGTGAACTGCAAGGCCGAAGTGGTGATCAAAAGCTTTTTGCCTGACTATGCGCGCAATGCCCATGGCAACCTGGCAGAGCAGTCACGGCTGGTTGGCGAAAGCCGCGGAGTAGACACGACACGGCCCGCGTCGGCGGCAGGGGCACAATCCGGCGCTGCTGTGGTTCAAGCGGAGCGGGCACCCGTCGCCGCTGCGCCGGTGGCTGCGGTCGTGAAGACGGCAACTTCGGGCGCCGCGTCCGTGATGCCGCTTTTGCAGAAAAATGCCTGTGTGGCTTGCCACGGCATGGACAACAAACTGGTGGGTCCGTCATTCAAGGATATAGCCAACAAATATAAGGACCGTGYCGACGCGGTGAATTACCTCTCGGGCAAAATCAAGGCAGGCGGGCAGGGCGTATGGGGAGCGATCCCCATGCCGCCGCAGGCTTTGAGCGCGGCGGAGTCAGTCCAGATTTCCCAATGGCTGGCACAGGGTGCGGCCAAGTAGGGCGAGCAAGCCGACGATGCTTTTTGGGGGCACGCTTGGGAGAAATACCCTTCCGGGTCGTTGAGGTTTTGGTGTCCAATCGGACAAAGTGTTTAAGACATTGAAGTTATATAAAGAGGAGTTCAACCATGGAACGTCGTGATTTTTTGGCTAGCAGCTCAGGCGCCACGGCGCTGGCGCTGGCAGCCGCTTCGGGCTTGAGCCCGGCCTACGCACAAAACGCTCCGGGCTGGAACAAGGCCGCTTTTGAGAGCAAGTCTCTGGCCGATGCGGCCAAGGCCATGGGCGCCACCAGTGCTCCGGTCGAAAGCAAGGACCTGCTGCTGCAGGCGCCCGAGATCGCCGAAAACGGCAACGTGGTGCGTGTGGGCGCTCAAAGCAATATCGCCAATACCACGCAGATCGCTCTGGTCGTCGAAAAGAACCCCAGCGCACTGGCCGCCATGTTCGAGATCCCGGCCGGCACCGACGCCAATGTCTCGACCAACATCAAGATGGGCCAGTCCTCGAATGTCTATGCGCTGGCCAAGGCTGGCGACAAGTACTTCTATGCGGTCAAGGAAGTCAAGGTAACGCTAGGCGGCTGCGGCGGCTGAGCGGCTACTGCGCCGCTCGCTACGCCGGTAATGTTGTTGAAGAATTTAAGGACAAAAGATCATGTCAGATCCCATGCGAATCAGGGCGCAGGCCCAAGGCGATAAAACCACGGTGCGTGTGCTCGTGAGCCATGAAATGGAAAGCGGCCAGCGCAAGGATGCAGCCGGCAAGACCGTGCCGGCCTGGTTTATCCAGAACATCAACGCCACCTGGAACGGCAAGACAGTCATGAGCGCCCAGTGGGGCACGGCCGTGTCCAAAAATCCCTTTGTGCAGTTCAGCTTCAAGGGAGGCAAGGCCGGCGACAAGATCGCGGTCAGCTGGGTCGATAACCACGGCGACAAGCGGACCGACGAGGCTGTTATCTCCTGAGTTCCCGCGGGCCATTCGCTACGGCCCGGGCCGTCCACAACGATATTTGAGGAGACCACGATGAAATTGAGCCTGTTTGGGCTGGCGGCCCTGGCCGCCATATCCGCCTTGCCGCTGCCGGCAGCGGCGCAGAAAAGCACGGCCGAAGGCATTGCCGAATACCGCGCCATGCTGGCCGACGGCAACCCCGCCGAGCTGTATGAAGCCAAAGGCGAGGCCCTCTGGAAACAGGCGCGCGGCCCCAAAAACGCCTCGCTGGAAAAATGCGACCTGGGCAAAGGCCCGGGTGTGGTCAAGGGCGCTTTTGTTGAACTGCCGCGTTTTTTTGCCGACACCCAGCGCGTACAGGACCTGGAGTCGCGCCTGCTGACCTGCATGGAGCAGCTGCAGGGCTTCAGCGCCGCCGACATCGCCAAGACCCCCTTTGGCGCGGGCGAGCAGAAGTCGATTGAATCTCTGGTGGCGTATATCTCTGCCGAGTCGCGCGACATGGCGTTCAATGTGCCGCAGTCGCACGCCAAGGAAAAGCTGATGTACGAAGTCGGCAAGAAGGTGTTTTACCTTCGCGGCGGCCCGTACGACTTTTCCTGCGCGTCCTGCCATGGCGAGGACAACAAACGCGTTCGCCTGCAAGACTTGCCCAACCTGACCAAGCAGCCCGGCGCCGGCAACGGCTTCGGCGCCTGGCCGGCTTACCGGGTTTCCAGCGGCGACCTGTGGAGCATGCAGCGCCGCCTGAACGACTGCTACCGGCAGCAGCGCTTCCCCTTCCCGGGTTATACCTCCGATGCCACCATCGCCCTGGGCGTGTACATGGGCGTCAACAGCAAGGGCGGCGTTTCGATCGCGCCTGCCTTGAAACGTTAATCCGGCAGGGAATCCTATGAACAAGTCACATACACAAGTAGCGCTGTCCGCGGCCGGCCTGGTCTTCGCGGCTTTTTTCCTGTCCAGTTGCGCCACTGCACCCACGGCCCAGCAGATTGATGAAGCCACGCAGCAGGTGCTCAAGAGCTCCTTCCGCGAACAAGGTATCGCCAAGATGGACCGGCTGACGATGGACGCCTCCAACCAGGCCTGCTCGGAAGCAGCCGGCAAGCCGCTGGATGAGAAGCTCGCCAAGTCCATTGAAGAGGCCAACCTGCAGACCGTGAAGCCGCCTTCGGACGGCAAGTATCTGGGCAACTGGAGCGAGGGCGAGAAAATCGCGCAGAACGGCCGAGGCCTGACCTGGAGTGACAAGCCCGGCGAGGCCAATGGCGGCAGCTGCTACAACTGCCACCAGATCAGCAAGGCTGAGCTGTCTTTCGGCTCCATAGGCCCCAGCCTCTACAACTACGGCAAGCTGCGCGGCGTGAGCAACCCGGCCTCGCCCGAAAGCAAGCCCATCATCGACTACACCTGGGGCAAGCTGTGGAATGCCAAGGCCTACAACGCCTGCTCCGACATGCCCCGCTTCGGCCATGCGTCCATCCTGAACGAGCAGCAGATCCGTGACGTGATGGCGCTGCTGCTGGACCCGAACTCGCCCGTCAACAAGTGATCCGCGGCGCTCCGGCGCCCGGATCGACCGCAACCTGAAAGCATGCCTGGCGCGCCGGGCAGGATGACCAACGCCATGAATCTCTCCCGCCGCGAGTTTGCAAGTGTCATGGCGGCCGCCCTGGCCGCCGGTTTCCCCCTGCAGCGCGAGGCCGGCGCCGCCCAGGCCGCGGGCCTCTATGAACTGCCGCGCAGCGGCAATGTGCATTTGCTGCACATGACCGACTGTCATGCCCAGCTGCTGCCAATCTACTTTCGCGAGCCCTCCGTCAACCTTGGCGTGGGCGCCATGCGCGGGCAGGCGCCGCATCTGGTGGGCGAACATCTGCTCAAGGCGGCCGGCCTCAAGTCGGGAACGCCCCAAGCCCATGCCCTGACTTTTCTCGACTTCGAGCGGGCGGCGCGCCAATACGGCAAGGTCGGCGGTTTCGCGCATCTGGCGACGCTGGTCAAACAGCTCAAGGCCGGGCGCCCCGGCGCCTTGCTGCTGGACGGCGGCGACACCTGGCAAGGCAGCGCCACGGCACTCTGGACGCAGGGCCAGGACATGGTCGACGCGGCCAAGCTGCTGGGTGTGGACGTGATGACCGGCCACTGGGACTTCACCTATGGCGAAGAGCGCATCAAGAAGATCGTCGAGCAGGACTTCGCCGGAAAGGTCGACTTCGTCGCCCAGAACGTGAAGACCAGCGACTTCGGCGACCCGGTATTCAAGCCCTATGTGATCAAGGAAGTGAACGGGGTGGCTGTCGCCATCGTCGGCCAGGCCTTTCCGTATACGCCTATCGCCAACCCGGCCTGGCTCACGCCCAGCTGGACTTTCGGCATACGCGAAAGCGAGATGCAGGAGACCGTCAACGAGGCGCGCGCCAAAGGCGCCCAGGCCGTGGTGCTGCTGAGCCACAACGGCATGGACGTGGACCTTAAGATGGCTTCGCGCGTGACCGGCATCGATGCGATCCTGGGCGGCCACACCCATGACGGCGTGCCGGTGCCGGTGATCGTCAAAAATCCGGGCGGCCAGACCATCGTGACCAATGCCGGCAGCAACGGCAAGTTCCTGGGCGTGCTGGACCTTGACGTCAAGGATGGCAAGGTGGCCGGCTTCAACTACCGGCTGCTGCCGGTGTTTGCCAACCTGCTGCCGGCCGATGCAGCCATGAACGAGTTGATCGCGAAGGTGAGGGCGCCTTACACCGCCAAACTCGGTGAAAAGCTGGCGGTGACGGAAGGCACGCTCTACCGCCGTGGCAATTTCAACGGCAGCTTCGATCAGCTCATTTTGGATGCGCTGATGAAGGTGCGCGGCGCAGAGATCGCGTTCTCCCCGGGGTTCCGCTGGGGCACTTCTTTGTTGCCTGGCCAGGCCATCACGCGCGAGCATGTGATGGACCAGACCGCCATCAGCTATCCCTGGACCACGTTGACCGACATGCGCGGCGACATGATCAAGACCATCCTGGAAGACGTGGGCGACAACCTGTTCAACCCCGACCCCTATTACCAGCAGGGCGGCGACATGGTGCGCGTGGGCGGCCTCACTTACACCTGCGAGCCCGGCGCAAAAATGGGCGATCGCATCCAGGACATGCGACTGGGCGGCAAGCTCATAGAAGCCGGCAAGACCTACAAGGTGGCCGGCTGGGCGCCGGTGGCCGAAGCCAGCAAGAACGCGGGCCCGCCGGTGTGGGACGTGGTGGAAAGCTACTTAAAGGCCCAGAAAGTCATCAAACCCGTCAAGCCCAACGCGCCGAAGCTGCTTGGTGTGGCCGGCGACCCTGGCCTTGCCGCCWGAGTTTTCGCCCCAATCTGCCAGCCAACTGTCAATCAGCTGTCAAGCCGAGGCATATGAACCCGAAGTAGGGGTGTGTGGGAGTGTGAGCCATGTAAAAGAGGGTCCGCATTCGAGATACGCATAACCACGGTCTTTCCGCTGTCACAGTTCGGTGGCACAATCTGGCTTGTTTCTGAAGGCCCTTCCTGCCACAGTCGCATCCGCTAATCGGTCCAGCCGTGTTGCGGAAGGTTAATCAACCAGCTTTAACCAGCTAATGTTTCCCTAAGGGAAACGGAGGTCAGCGGATATGAGTTCCAACCCGGCGGCGTCGTCCGTCTATGCAGCCTATCAAGGCAACACTTATCTCTTCGGCGGCAATGCGCCCTATGTCGAAGAGATGTACGAAAACTACCTCGCCAACCCCGGCAGCGTGCCCGACAACTGGCGCGAGTATTTCGACGCACTCCAGCACGTTCCCGCCGTTGACGGCAGCAATGCCAAGGATGTTCCGCACCTGCCGGTCGTCAATGCCTTCGCCGAACGCGCCAAACAGGGCCAGACCAAGGTCGTGGTTGCCAGCGGCGCCGACTCCGAAATGGGCCGCAAGCGCACGGCCGTCCAGCAGCTGATCGCCGCCTACCGCAATGTCGGCGCCCGCTGGGCCGACCTGGACCCGCTCAAACGCGCCGAACGCGACAAGATTCCCGAACTGGAGCCCTCGTTCTACGGCTTCAGCGACGCCGACCAGGAAACCGTGTTCAACACCAGCAACACCTTCTTCGGCAAGGACAGCATGAGCCTGCGCGAGCTCATGAACGCACTGCGTGAAACCTATTGCGGCACGATTGGCGCCGAATACATGTACGCCACCGACCAGAACCACAAGCGCTGGTGGCAGCAAAAGCTCGAATCGATCCGCAGCAAACCCAATTTCACCAAGGAAAAGAAGCTCCACATCCTGGACCGCCTGACTGCCGCCGAAGGCCTGGAACGCTTCCTTCACACCAAGTACGTCGGCCAGAAACGCTTCTCGCTGGAAGGCGGTGAAAGCTTCATCGCCAGCATGGACGAGCTGATCCAGCAGGGCGGCGTCAAGGGCGTGCAGGAAATCGTGATCGGCATGGCCCACCGCGGCCGCCTTAACGTGCTGGTCAACTCCCTGGGCAAGGTCCCGGCCGACCTCTTCGCCGAGTTTGACCACACCGCTCCTGAAGACCTGCCCAGCGGCGACGTCAAATACCACCAGGGCTTCAGCTCCGACGTGACCACCCCCGGCGGCCCGGTCCACCTGACGCTGGCCTTCAATCCCTCACACCTGGAAATCGTCAACCCCGTGGTGGAAGGCTCGGTGCGCGCCCGCATGGACCGACGCGCCGACCCCGAAGGCAAGCAGGTGCTGCCCGTGCTGGTGCACGGCGACGCCGCCTTCGCGGGCCAGGGCGTGGTCATGGAAACCCTGGCGCTGGCCGAAACCCGTGGCTACTTCACGGGCGGCACGGTGCACATCGTGATCAACAACCAGATCGGCTTTACCACCAGCGACCCGCGCGACAGCCGCTCGACGCTGTACTGCTCCGACGTCGTCAAGATGATCGAGGCACCGGTGCTGCACGTCAATGGCGACGATCCCGAAGCGGTCGTGCTGGCCACGCAGCTCGCGCTCGAATTCCGCATGGAATTCCACAAGGACGTCGTGGTCGACATCATCTGCTTCCGCAAGTTGGGCCATAACGAGCAGGACACCCCCGCGCTGACCCAGCCGCTGATGTACAAAAAAATCGCGCAGCACCCCGGCACGCGCAGGCTGTACGCCGACAAGCTGGCGGCCCAGGGCATGGGCGACACGCTGGGCGACGACCTGGTCAAGGCCACGCGCGCGGCGCTGGACGCCGGCAAGAGCACCTTCGATCCGGTGCTGACCAACTTCAAGAGCAAGTACGCGGTCGACTGGACTCCTTACCTGGGCAAGAAGTGGACCGACGCGGGTGACACCGCCATCCCCATGGCCGAGTGGAAGCGCCTGGCCGACAGGATCACGGCCATCCCATCCACCGTGACGCCGCACCAGCTGGTCAAGAAGGTGTATGACGACCGTGCCGCCATGGGCCGCGGTGACATTCCCGTGGACTGGGGCATGGGCGAGCACATGGCCTTCGCCTCGCTGGTGGCCAGCGGCTACCCCGTGCGCCTGTCGGGCGAAGACTGCGGCCGCGGCACCTTCACGCACCGCCATGCCGTCATTCATGACCAGAACCGTGAGAAGTTCGACACCGGCACCTATGTGCCGCTGCAGAACGTGGCCGACAACCAGTCTCCATTCGTCGTCATCGACTCCATCCTGTCCGAAGAGGCGGTGCTGGCGTTTGAATACGGCTACGCTTCCAACGACCCCAACACGCTGGTGATCTGGGAAGCCCAGTTCGGCGACTTCGCCAACGGCGCGCAGGTCGTGATCGACCAGTTCATCGCCTCGGGTGAAGTGAAGTGGGGCCGTGTCAACGGCATCACGCTGATGCTGCCGCACGGCTACGAAGGCCAGGGCCCTGAGCACAGCTCGGCGCGCCTGGAGCGCTTCATGCAGCTGTCGGCCGATCTCAACATGCAGGTGGTGCAGCCCACCACAGCCAGCCAGATCTTCCATGTGCTGCGCCGCCAGATGGTGCGCAACCTGCGCAAGCCGCTGATCATCATGACGCCCAAGTCGCTGCTGCGCAACAAGGACGCGACCTCGCCGCTGTCCGAGTTCACCAAGGGCGCCTTCCAGACCGTGATCCCCGAGAACAAGGAAGAGATCAACAAGAAGGCCGACAAGGTCAAGCGCATCATCGCCTGCTCGGGCAAGGTCTATTACGACCTGGCGAAGAAGCGCGAGGAAAAGGGCGCCGACGACACCGTCATCCTGCGTGTCGAGCAGCTCTATCCCTTCCCGCACAAGGCCTTCGCGGCCGAACTCAAACGCTATCCGAACGCCACCGACATCGTGTGGTGCCAGGACGAGCCGCAAAACCAGGGCGCATGGTTCTTCGTGCAGCACTACATCCACGAAAACATGCTCGACGGCCAGAAGCTGGGCTACTCAGGCCGCGCCGCTTCGGCATCGCCGGCTGTGGGTTACTCGCACCTGCACCAGGAACAGCAAAAGGCGCTGGTGGACGGCGCCTTCGCCAAGCTCAAGGGCTTTGTGCTGTCCAAGTAAGGCCGGCCTCTTCACCATACAGAACAGAACACTAGAACGTACACGAAAGAAACAACATGGCTATCGTAGAAGTCAAAGTCCCCCAGCTGTCCGAGTCCGTGGCCGAAGCCACCATGCTGCAGTGGAAGAAAAAAGTCGGTGAAGCAATCGCCGTGGATGAAATCCTGATCGAAATCGAAACCGACAAGGTCGTGCTCGAAGTGCCCGCGCCTTCGGCCGGCGTGCTGACCGAACTGGTGGTCGCCGACGGCGGCACCGTGGTGTCCGACCAGGTGATCGCCAGGATCGACACCGAAGGCAAGGCAGGTGCCGCGGCGCCCGCCGCCGCCGCTGCAGCAGCACCGGCTGCCGCGGCAGCTTCGGCGCCTGCTCCGGCCCCAGCACCCGCTGCAGCAGGTGGTTCCATGGCGGGCGTTGCCATGCCCGCAGCCGCCAAGCTGATGGCCGACAACAACCTGGCCGCCGGCTCTGTGCCCGGCACCGGCAAGGACGGCCGCGTGACCAAGGGCGACGTGCTCGGCGCGACCGCCGGTGGCGCCAAGCCTGCCGCTGCCGCCATCCCTACGGGCGCACCGACCACGGCCCTGCCGCAGGTCGCGGCTTCGGCCAAGCCTGCCGACCTGGGCGAGCGCCCCGAGCAGCGCGTGCCCATGAGCCGCCTGCGCGCGCGTATCGCTGAGCGCCTGCTGCAATCGCAAGCCACCAACGCAATCCTGACCACCTTCAACGAAGTCAACATGGCACCCGTCATGGAAATGCGCAAGCGCTTCCAGGAAAAGTTTGAAAAAGAACACGGCGTGAAGATCGGCTTCATGAGCTTCTTCGTCAAGGCGGCTGTGCACGCCCTGAAGAAATACCCCGTGCTCAATGCCTCGGTGGACGGCAATGACATCGTCTACCACGGCTATTTCGACATCGGTATTGCCGTCGGTTCGCCCCGCGGCCTGGTGGTACCCATCCTGCGCAATGCCGACCAGATGAGCTTTGCCGACATCGAAAAGAAGATCGCCGAATACGGTGCCAAGGCGCGTGACGGCAAGCTGGGCATTGAGGAAATGAGCGGCGGCACCTTCTCGATCTCCAACGGCGGCGTGTTCGGCTCCATGCTGTCCACCCCCATCATCAACCCGCCCCAGTCGGCCATCCTGGGCGTGCATGCGACCAAGGACCGTGCCGTTGTGGAAAACGGCCAGATCGTGGTGCGTCCGATGAACTACCTCGCCATGAGCTACGACCACCGCATCGTGGACGGCCGCGAAGCCGTGCTGGGCCTGGTGGCCATGAAGGAAGCGCTGGAAGACCCGGCCCGCCTGTTGTTTGATATCTGATGAAGCAGGGGAAAGCCAGCGGCGGCGCGTCGGAAAAGTCTTCCGCGCGCGTCATCCTGGCAATCTTTGCTGCTTGCCTGGCCGCAGGCTGTGCGTCGGTTCGCACTGACGATGGTTTTTCGGGCGAGTTCGAGGAAGTGCCTACTAAGGGTTACCTTCTCACAGGCATAAAGCGGCTGACCATTTCTGAAGCAGGGCAGGGGCAGTGGAATATAAAAGCTGTCGGGAACGAATCCGGCGATGCGGTTGTGGTGTCCCAAACCTGGCGGGAAATGAGTCGAGAGGATGTGGGGAGCTTGTTCAGCGACAAGATGCCGCTAGATTCGATTCGGTGTATCCGTGAAGGCTGGCCGATGCCGATGTTGTGCCGCGTGCCGACCAAGGTGCCGCTTTCGTTTCGGGACAATGGCTCTTCATGGTCTGCGACGGTCAGCGACTCAGGTTATTTGATGGCTTTTGGTTCACCTGCCGGCATACACAGTCCGGCATTTCGTAAAGTGAAGTGAGAATATTGATGAGCACTAAACAATTCGACGTTATCGTCATCGGCGGCGGCCCCGGCGGCTATATTGCCGCCATTCGCGCAGCCCAGCTGGGCTTTAACACCGCCTGCATCGACGAATGGAAAAACGCCAAAGGCGGCCCCGCCCTGGGCGGCACCTGCACCAACGTGGGCTGCATTCCCTCCAAGGCGCTGCTGCAGTCGTCCGAGCACTACGAGCAGGCCGGCCACCACTTCGCCGACCACGGCATCGAGGTCAAGGGCCTGGGCCTGGACGTCGCCAAGATGCTCAGCCGCAAGGACAACGTCGTCAAGCAGAACAACGACGGCATCGTCTACCTGTTCAAGAAGAACAAGGTCACCTTCTTCCACGGCCGCGGCTCCTTTGCCGCCGCCAAGAACGGCCTTTATGACGTCAAGGTCGCTGGCGCCGCCGAAGAAACCATTTCCGGCAAGCACATCATCGTAGCCACCGGTTCGAATGCCCGCGCGTTGCCCGGTGCGCCGTTTGACGAGGAAAACATCCTGTCCAACGACGGCGCGCTGCGCATAGGCGCCGTGCCCAAGAAGCTGGGCCTGATCGGCTCCGGCGTGATCGGCCTGGAAATGGGCTCGGTCTGGCGCCGCCTGGGCGCCGACGTGACGGTGCTCGAAGGCCTGCCGACCTTCCTGGGTGCGGTGGACCAGCAGATCGCCAAGGAAGCCCACAAGGCTTTCACCAAGCAAGGCCTGAAGATCGAGCTCGGCGTCAAGGTCGGCGAGGTCAAGTCTTCCAAGAAGGGCGTGTCGGTCGCCTATGTCGATGCCAAGGGACAGGCGCAGACGCTGGAAGTCGACAAGCTGATCGTTTCCATCGGCCGCGTGGCCAACACCATAGGCCTGGCTCCCGAAGCCGTGGGCCTCAAGCTCGACGAACGCGGCGCGGTGGTGGTCGACGACGCGTGCAAAACCAACCTGCCCAACGTCTGGGCGATTGGCGATGTGGTGCGCGGCCCCATGCTGGCGCACAAGGCCGAGGAAGAGGGCGTTGCGGTTGCCGAGCGTATCGCCGGCCAGCACGGCCACGTCAACTTCAACACCATTCCCTGGGTGATCTACACGAATCCCGAGATCGCCTGGGTGGGCCAGACGGAAGAGCAGCTCAAGGCCGCAGGTCGTGCCTACAAGGCCGGCACCTTCCCCTTCATGGCCAACGGCCGTGCGCGGGCGCTGGGCGACACAACCGGCATGGTCAAGATGCTGGCCGACGCCGCCACGGATGAGATTCTGGGTGTGCATATCGTCGGACCTTTCGCCAGCGAACTGATCGCCGAATGTGTGGTGGCCATGGAATTCCGCGCCAGCAGCGAGGACATCGCGCGTATTTGCCACGCGCACCCGTCTCTCAGCGAGGCGACCAAGGAAGCCGCCCTGGCGGTGGACAAACGCACGCTGAATTTCTGAGCTACACAGGTAGCGAGTCGGTGGCTCAACCGGTACGCGCAGCGTACGACGCTGAACTGGCGGCGCGGGGTTATCAAAGCGACCCCGCGCAGCTGCGCGCCGTCGAGGCGCTGGAACGTTGCGCCTCTGAATGGGCGGATTTCAAGGAGCAGCGCTCCAACGCCTTCAAGAAGCTGATCAACCGGCCCGACATTCCGCGCGGTGTCTACATGTACGGCGGGGTAGGGCGCGGCAAAAGCTTTTTGATGGACTGCTTTTTCGGGGCCGTTCCGTTGCGCCGGAAGGTCCGGCTGCATTTTCACGAGTTCATGCGCGAAGTGCACCGCGAACTGCAGGACCTGCAGGGTACGGCCAACCCCCTGGATGAGCTGGGCCGGCGCATCGCCAAACGCTATCGGTTGATCTGCTTTGATGAGTTCCATGTCGCCGACATCACGGACGCCATGATTCTTCATCGCCTGCTCTCGGCCTTGTTTGAGAACGGCGTCGGTTTTGTCACCACCTCCAACTTTCACCCGGACGAACTCTATCCCAACGGCATGCATCGCGACCGTGTATTGCCGGCCATTGAACTGCTCAAGGCGAACCTGGAGGTCCTCAGCGTGGACAACGGTACCGATTACCGCAGGCGCACCCTGGAGCAGGCAAGGCTTTATCACACGCCACTAGGCCCGCAGGCCGACGCTGAGATGACGGCAACTTTCAACGCGCTGGCGGAATCCCAGGATGAAAACCCGGTGCTGCAGATCGAGTCCAGGCAGATTCAGGCCAGGCGCAAGGCGGGTGGCGTTGTATGGTTTGACTTCAAGACGCTCTGTGGCGGGCCGCGTTCGCAAAACGACTACCTGGAGATCGCGACCCAGTTCCACACCGTCTTGCTGAGCGACGTGCCTTACATGCCCTTACGTATGGCCTCCGAAGCGAGACGTTTTACCTGGCTGGTCGATGTACTGTATGACCGGCGGGTCAAGCTCATCATGTCGGCAGAAGTCCCGCCGGAGGCGTTGTACACGGAAGGGCCCATGGTGCACGAGTTTCCCCGCACTGTCTCCCGCCTCAACGAAATGCAGTCAAAGGAATTCCTGGCCCTCGACCGCCGCAACGTGGACACCACCCTCACATGAAAAGAATCGTTATCGCATGCTTTATCGCCACCCTGGGTGGGCTTGCGAGCGCGCAAGCTGTGGCGCCGCAGCCGGCCGTCCCTGCTGAGGCCCCTCGCAGCATCGACGCCGAACGTACCCGGATTGGCGCAGAACGCGCCCGGCTGGAGGCGGGTTTCCTGGCCGAAGACGCCGAGTGCTATAAAAAATTCGCCGTCAACAGCTGCCTTGGCAAGGTCAACGAGCGGCGGCGCGAGGCGATGGGCGACCTGCGCCGCCAGGAAATCCTGCTCAACGATGAAGAGCGTCGTATCCGGGGTGCCGAACAGATCCGCAAGACCGAAGAAAAGGCGTCTCCCGCAAACCAGCAGGAAGCCGCCGACCGCCGGGCGAAAGCCGCGGCGGACTACCAGTCACGTCTGGAGCGCGAGAAGAAAAAGAACGAGGACCGTACGGCCGCCAAAGCCGGCGAGCAGGCCAACAGCGATGCCAACGCCGCCAGGCTCAAGGGCAGCCAGGACAAATCCCAGGCCCGGGCTGACAAGCAGGCCACAGCGGCGGAAGAAGCCAGAAAATACAATGACCGCGTGAAAGAAGCGCAGGAGCGCAAGGCCCAACACGAAATCGACCGCCAGAAGCAGACCAAGCCGCCGGCGAAATCCCTGCCTCTGCCCAGCGACTCACCAGCGACGAGCCGGTGATCAGCCGGCGACCAGGCGGGGTGGTGGCTCAGGTGCCAGGGGTTCGAGCTTGACGATGACGAGCGAAAGGTTGTCGCCACCGCCCCGTGCGCGGGAGCGGGCTTTCTGTATCAGGAACTCGGTGGCTTCGCGCGGCGACAGCATGGACAGGGCCGAGCCCATTTCGCTGGCGCTGAAGTAGTGCCACACGCCGTCGCTGCAGGCCAGCAGCACGTCTTCCGGGCGCAGCTGCGGGATAAAGTGGTGGGTGATGGGCGGCGGCTCTTCGGTGCCCAGGCAGCCCATCAGGATGTTGGATTGAGGATGGACATTGGCTTCATCCTCGGTGATTTCGCCTTTGTCGACCAGCGTCTGCACGTAGGAATGGTCGACCGTGCGGTGCACCAGCTTGCTGCCCTGGTAGTGGTAGATACGGGAGTCGCCGGTGTGCACCCAATGGCAGTCACCGCCTGGATTGATCAGGAAGGCGGCCAGCGTGCTGTGGGGTTCCTGTTCGGCCGAGATCGCGGTGAGCTTGATCACGATGTGCGCTTCTTCGATGATCTGCTTGAGCATGGCGGGGGCATCATCAGTCTCCGGCGCATAGCGGTCAAAGAGCTGCTTGGCGGTCAACATGACCTGGTCGGAAGCTTTGCGCCCGCCGCTGCGCCCACCCATGCCGTCAGCCACGATGCCCAGCATGCAGCCCGGAATCCGCGAGTGGCTGAACAGGTTGACCTGGTCTTGCTGGTAGTCCCGATCCCCTTTGTGGATACCGGTGGAAGCTGTGATTCGATAACCTTTGGACATTGTGTGGTCGATCGGCGCGAGGCTCGATTTATGGTCGCAATCGACGTATTATCAAGCGAAGCGGCGCGTACGGATAAAAAACCTTGGACTTAAATTTACATTCCCCGGAACGGCAGCTGATTGAACTCAGGATGGAGCATGCGGACCTCAATGCGCTGGTGGACATCGCGGCGCACACCATGCCCATCGACGAATTGCTGCTCAGGCGCCTGAAAAAACGGCGCCTGCAGCTGCGTGACCAGATCGCTCAACTCGAGCTGTCGCTGGACCCCCCTGAGCCCGCCTGATGACCCTCGCGCTTGAAGTCGAAGAGGCTTTTGCGCCCGGCGGCGTGTTGTCGCGGGCAGCCGAGCATTTCACGCCGCGCAGCGGGCAGACCGAGATGGCCCTGGCCGTCGCGCGCGCCATTGAAGGTGCCTACCCCCTGGTGGTTGAAGCCAGCACCGGCGTCGGCAAGACGTTCTCCTACCTGGTCCCGGCGCTGCTCAGCGGTGAACGTGTGCTGCTGTCGACCGCGACCAAGGCTTTGCAGGACCAGCTTTTCGGACGGGATCTGCCGCGCCTTGTCGAGGCGCTGGGGCTTCCGGTAAGCACGGCACTGCTCAAGGGACGGGCAAGTTACCTCTGCCTGCACCGCATGGAAATGGCCCGTCAGGAGGCTTACTTGCCCGACGGCATTTCGGTGCGTGCCTTGGCCAGGATTGAAGAATGGTCCAAGGTGACGCGCACCGGCGACCTGGCCGAGCTGCCGGGGCTGGACGAACGTTCCCCCATGATTCCCCTGGTGACTTCCACCCGTGAGAACTGCCTGGGCGCCACGTGCCCGCGCTTTCGCGCCTGCCATGTGAACCTGGCCCGCAGGGAGGCCATGGCGGCGGATGTGGTGGTCATCAACCACCACCTGTTTTTTGCCGACCTGGCGGTACGCGAATCCGGCGTGGCCGAATTGCTGCCTTCGGTGCGCATTGCCATCTTCGATGAAGCGCACCAGCTCAACGAAACCGGTGTGCAATTCCTGGGCACCAACCTGACCACCGGCCAGCTCCTGGATTTCGCGAGGGATATGCTCGCCACCGGCTTGCAATTGGCCCGCGGCCTGGTTGACTGGCAGGAGGTGGTGTCCGCCGTCGAGCACGCCGCGCGCGAGATGCGATTGTGCGCCGGCAAGCAGTACCCCGGGACCAAGCTCAGGTGGGTGGGCGAATCTCCCGAAGGATTGCATCCGGACGAGTGGAACGCCGCGCTGCAAGCCGTTCACGCCGCCTGCGAGCAGGCCTGCGCGGCGCTGGATACCGTCAGTGAAATAGCCCCAGACTTCGTTCGCCTGCATGAGCGCGCCACCGAATTGGCCGAACGCGCCCGGCGCTTTGTCCACGCCTGTGAGCCTGGCTGCGTGCGCTGGGCCGACGTGGGCACGCAGTTGCGCCTGGTCGAATCGCCGCTGGATATCTCCAAGGCGGTCAAGAGCAAGGTGCTGGGCGGGGGAGACGGTGCGGACAAAACCTGGGTATTCACTTCGGCCACCCTGGGCGATGACGACAAGCTGAGCTGGTTCACCCAGCCTTGCGGGCTGGAGGACGCTGAGGTTCTGCGGGTGGGCAGCCCTTTTGACTACGAGCGCCAGGCGGCGCTCTATGTGCCGCCGGCCTTCCCGAAGCCCGGAGACCCGGCGCATACGGTGAAGGTGGCCGAATCCGCCGCGAGGTGGTCAAGGCAGCTGGGCGGCCGCACCATGGTGCTCACCACCACGCTGCGGGCCTTGCGTACCATTGGTGATGCCCTCAGGGACGCTTTCCAGGAATCGTCCGACATGGAAGTGCTGGTACAGGGCGCCATGCCCAAGCGCGTGCTGATAGAGCGCTTTCGGGAAGGTAATTCAAACGGCGGCAAGGGCTGCGTTCTGGTGGCTTCGGCATCGTTCTGGGAGGGCATTGATGTGCCTGGAGAAGCGCTGCAGCTGGTCATCATCGACAAGCTGCCCTTTCCGCCGCCCAATGATCCGCTGGCGGAGGCCCGCTCCAAGCTCCTGGAATCACAGGGCCGCAGCGCGTTCAACGATTATTTTCTGCCTGAAGCGGCCGTGGCGCTCAAGCAGGGGGCCGGTCGTCTGATACGCCGCGAGAGCGACGAGGGTGTACTGGTGGTTTGCGACAGCCGGCTGGCATCCATGGGCTACGGCAAGCGCCTGCTGAGGGCGTTGCCGCCGATGCGGCGCCTGGCGTCAGAACAGGAGCTGACGGAAAGGCTGACCACCCTTACCAGAACTTGTACCAGGGATTGTCTGCAGACTTGAAGCCCTTGGTCAGGAACTGGCTCTGCGGGTAGTTTTTTTCCATGATGCGGCGGGTGTCGTCGCGCAGCTCAGCCATCCCGAGGGCATCATAGGATTTGTAGAGGATGTAGATGGCTTCTTCCAGTGCGGGCACATCGCGGTAGTCGGCGATCGCGCTCTGCGCGCGGTTGATGGCAGCCACATAGGCGCCGCGGGAATAGTAGTAACGTGCCACATGCACTTCCGATTGCGCCAGCGAATTCACGATGTAGCTCATGCGCAGGCGGGCGTCCGGCGTGTACTTCGACTCGGGGAAACGGGTCACCAGCTCCCTGAATGATTCAAACGATTCCTTGGCGGCCTTCTGGTCGCGTTCAGACAAATCCTGGCGCGAGATGAAGCCGAAAATGCCCAGGTTGTCGTTGAAGTTGACGAGGCCCTTGAGGTAGAGCGCATAGTCGAAAGCCGGGCTGGCCGGGTGCAGCTTCATGAAGCGGTCCAGCGTCGCGATGGCCTGGGCCTGCTCGCCGCCCTTGTATTGCGCATAGGCTTTTTCGAGTTGGGCCTGCTGTGCCAGCGGGGTGCCCGCCGCGCGGCCTTCGAGCTTTTCATACAGGGGAATGGCCTTGTCGTAGGCTCCCGAGCTGGCTTCGTCCTTGGCTTCGGCGTAGATTTTGTTGGGGCTCCAGGTGGCCGTCTTGTCGACGGCGGGTGTGCTGGAGCAGCCGGCGATCACGAAGGACAGTGCGCAAACGGCTGCAAGAAGCGGCATTGCATTGGGAACGACCGATAATTTGGTGGAAAACATTGCAATCGACCTTCTTGATGACTGATTCGGAACAAAGCAAATTGATTATATCGGCCGCTGCTGCGCCCGAAAGCGCCGCTGACGAAGTCCAGGAGGAGGGGGACGCTTCGGCCGAGATGGAACTGCGCCAGGTGACGGTCCCTGCGGACAGCCATGGCAGCCGGCTGGATCGCGCTTTGGCCGCCATTGTGCCCGAGTTCTCCCGCACCTATCTCCAGCAGCTGATCGAAGGCGGTATGGTGAAGCTGGCGGGCGTTACGGCGGCCAAGGCCTCAGCCAAAGTCAAGGCGGGAGATGAACTCCTGATCGAATTGCGCCCCACGCCGCAGAGCCAGGCCTTCAAGCCCGAGGCCATGGCCCTGGACATCGTATTTGAAGATGCTTATCTGATGGTCATCAACAAGCCTGCCGGCCTGGTGGTGCACCCCGCCCCCGGCAACTGGAGCGGCACTCTGCTCAACGGCCTGCTGGCCCATGATCCCCAGGCCGTGTTCCTGCCGCGCGCCGGTATCGTCCACCGCCTCGACAAGGACACCAGCGGCCTGATGGTGGTGGCTCGGCAGCGAACCGTGATGGATCAACTGGTCGGCCTGATCGCCGCCCGGGATGTGAGCCGGGAGTATGTGGCGCTGGCCCACGGCGCCTGGCAGGGTGCGAAAACCCGGCAGGTTGATGCCCCCATAGGCCGGGACCCTCGTAACCGCCTGCGCATGGCGGTCGTGGACCTTGAGAAAAACGCCGGCAAGACGGCATCCACGGTGGTCTCACTGCTGCAAAACGCCGGCAAGCACTGCCTGGTCAAGTGCAAGCTGCACACAGGGCGCACCCACCAGATACGGGTGCACATGGCGCTTCTCGGCCATCCGCTGGTGTCGGACGAGCTCTATGGCGGTGCACCGGCGGCGGGGCTGGGTCGCCAGGGTCTTCACGCGTGGCGCCTGGCCTTTGAGCATCCCGTCACCGGCAAGGCCGTGGAGTTCCGGGCGGACCCACCCGCCGACTTACAGGCGGCTATTGCTGCTTTGGGCCTGATATACAATCAAATTCAGTAGTTTCCAGCTACCTGCACCATGGCTCCTGACCAGGAGACTGCGCATGGATGCATGCGCGAACAAGCGCCGAACCCACGTTTTCCCGGCCTTTTTTTCCGCCCTTTTTCGGAACGACCACAATCATGAATACGACGGATGCAAAGCGCGTCCTCGAAACAGCACTTATTTGCGCGCAGCAACCGCTGCCACTGCGTGAGATGGGTGTGCTGTTCAACGGGGTACTGACTGCCGACAGCCTCAAGCTGGTACTTGAAGAATTGCAGAACGACTGGTCGGGGCGCGGTGTGGAGCTGGTGCACGTCGCGACGGGCTGGCGCTTTCAAAGCCGTCCCCAGATGCGCGAATACCTTGACCGGTTGCATCCCGAAAAACCCCCGCGCTACAGCCGCGCAACGCTGGAAACGCTGGCCATCATCGCCTACCGCCAGCCCGTGACGCGCGGCGACATGGAAGACATTCGCGGCGTGACGATCAACAGCATGATCCTCAAGCAGCTGGAAGACCGCGGCTGGGTGGAAGTCATCGGCCATCGGGAGACCGTGGGGCGGCCCGCGCTCTACGCCACCACCCGACAGTTCCTGGACGACCTGGGCGTTGAGTCGCTGGACCAGCTTCCCGTTATGGACAGCGCCTCCTCCACGCCGGCCGCGATGCTGGAGCAAATCGAGTTTGGGATGGCCGGGGCTGCGGACGGCGAGCTGCAACTGGAAGGCCCTGAGTCGGCCGCGCAGGCGGAGGATGCCACCCTCGCGCATGAGCCGGCCGACGCAAGCGAGCCCCTTGAAATGGCTGCCGCGGACGAAGTCCCTGAAGCAGATGGCGCTCCCGATGCTGCTGAAACGCAAGTCCCCGAACCGGCGGAAGTCGTCGCCGAGGCTTCCCCGGCGCGAGAGCCCGAGGAGAGCGATGCCGAAGCTTCCGGGCAGAACGACCTCGACTCCTCCGTTCGAATGTAAAAAATGACCCAACAAGATCCTCCCGTCCCGGAACCCGTGGACCTGCCCGCTGCTGAAGAACAGGTCAAGACGCAACCCCAGGAGCAACTTGCACAGGGGGCTCCCGAGGCGATTACGCCGACGCAAGCCGAAGCGGTGCCGCCCGCGCGGCCGGGCAAGGGACGCAACGCCGCTCCCGCTCCCGGCGTCATACGATTCGAAGACGTGGTGACGGGGCAGTTTGATGCGGACGAGGAAGATGTCGCGCTCGCGCTGCCCAAACGGGTCTTGTCTCCGCAGCCCGAGACGCCCAAACTGCACAAGGTGCTGGCCCAGGCGGGCCTGGGTTCGCGGCTGGAGATGGAGCAACTCATCCTGGAAGGGCGCATTTCGGTCAATGCCGAGCCGGCCCATATCGGCCAGCGCATCCAGTTCGGCGACACGGTGAAGGTCAACGGCAAACCCGTGCGCGTGCGCATAGACCCGCCGCCGCCGCGCGTCATTGCGTATCACAAGCCCACTGGAGAAGTCGTCACGCACGATGACCCTCAGAACCGTCCGACTGTTTTCCGGCGCCTGCCAAAGCTGTTCCAGGGCAAGTGGCAGTCGGTAGGGCGGCTTGACCTGAACACCGAAGGCTTGCTGCTGCTGACCAGTTCCGGCGAGCTCGCCAACAAGCTGATGCACCCGCGCTTTGGACTGGAGCGCGAGTATGCGGTTCGCGTACTGGGCGCCCTGAACAACGAAGAGAAAAACCGCCTGCTCGAGGGCGTGAACCTGGACGATGGCGTCGCCCAGTTCAGCTCGATCGAAGCCGGCGGTGGTGAGGGCGCCAATTGCTGGTATCGGGTCACCATTTCTGAAGGGCGCAACCGCGAAGTGCGGCGCATGTTTGAGGCGGTCGGCCACGCCGTGAGCCGCCTGATCCGCATCCGTTATGGCGCCATGGTGCTTCCGCGCGGCCTCAAGCGCGGTGCGTTTGTCGAACTCGATGAGGGCGATATCCGGGCCCTGACCAGTGCGCTGACGCGCTCTGAAGCCCGCGCCGACCAGCGTGCCCCGCGCGCCAGCCTGCAGGCCGGCGAAGGCGAGCAGCGCCAGGGGCGTGGGCCGCGAAGGAACGACCGGCCGCGCGGTGGGCGCGACCGCTTCGCAGCGCCACCGGCGGAGATTCCTTCCGGGGATTCAATGCCGGAGGGATCTGACCAGGAGCCCGACGACTCGCAACCACCGCTTCCGCGAAACGATTCCGCGCCCCGGGGCAATCGCCGCCGCGGCGGAAAAAGCCGTGGGCAGGGCGGCAACACAGGTCCAGGCCCCCGTAACGGTCCYCCTCCCGGCAATGGCATGCAGGGGCAAAAAAGGCGCGACGACCGTGGGGACCGCGGCGATAAGGGCCCGGGCGGCGCCCAACCCGATCCCATGAAAACCTCGTTTGGCTATATCGGCGCGGACACCTTCACGCGGCAGCGCCAGGGCCAGGGCCAGGGCCAGCAGCGCCGCGGCTCGGGGATGGGCGGCGGCAACAATGCCGGTGGTCCACGCCGTGGCGGCGGGGGTGGAGGCGGCGGAAACCGCGGGGGCGGCAATCGCGGTGGTGGAAACCGTGGCGGAAATCGCTGAGCACCGGCAGAAGCACTTTCAACCGCAGGGTTGATCTGAATCCCAAAGCCCACAGGTTAAAATCATGGGCTTTATTCAATTTTTGAATAATCTAAAAATCCAAAAAAACTCCTAAGGAACTCTTATGGCGATCGAACGCACTCTCTCCATCATCAAACCCGACGCAGTGGCAAAAAATGTGATCGGCCAAATCTACGCGCGCTTTGAAGCTGCCGGCCTGAAGGTTGTGGCTGCACGCATGGCCCATCTGTCGCAAGGCGAGGCCGAGGCTTTCTACGCCGTGCACAAAGAGCGTCCTTTCTTCAAGGATCTGGTGTCCTTCATGATTTCCGGCCCGGTCATGATCCAGGCACTGGAAGGCGAAGGCGCCATCCTGAAGAACCGCGACCTGATGGGCGCCACCGACCCGAAGAAGGCCGCTGCCGGCACCATTCGCGCCGACTTCGCCGACAGCATTGACGCCAATGCCGTGCACGGTTCCGATGCCGCGGAAACCGCCAAGGTGGAAATCGCCTTCTTCTTCCCCGGCATGAACGTCTACTCGCGTTAATCATGTCCGACCCCATGCTTCGATCCCCTTTACCAGGGCTGTCGCTTGCTTGGGGCGGTTCACCCGGCTGCCTGCTGCGATGACGGCCAATCTCCTTGATTTCGATCTCGATGGTTTGGCCGCCTTCTGCGAGCGGCTCGGTGAAAAGCGTTTTCGCGCCACCCAGCTCTTTCGCTGGATTCACCAGAAGGGGGCGACCGATTTCACGCAAATGACGGACCTCGCGAAGTCCCTGCGTGAAAAGCTCACCGGTTCGGCCCACATCCAGGGACCCAAAGTGGTCTCCCGCCACGATTCCGCCGACGGCACCATCAAATGGCTGTTCGACGTCGGCGCTGGCGATGTCATTGAAACCGTTTTCATTCCGGAAACTGACCGCGGCACCCTGTGCATTTCCTCGCAGGCCGGCTGTGCCGTGGGTTGCCGCTTCTGTTCGACCGGCCACCAGGGCTTCAGCCGCAACCTGACCACCGGAGAAATCATCTCCCAACTGTGGTTTGCGGAGCACTTCCTGCGCCAGCACCTGGGCCGCGACGAGCGCGTGATCTCCAATGTGGTCATGATGGGCATGGGTGAGCCCCTGCAAAACTATGGGCAACTGGTTCCCGCGCTCAAGGTCATGCTGGATGACCACGGCTACGGCCTGTCAAGGCGGCGCGTGACGGTCTCCACTTCGGGCGTGGTGCCCATGATTGACCGCCTTGCCGGCGATTGCCCGGTGGCCCTGGCAGTCTCGCTGCATGCGCCTGAAGACGCACTGCGCGACAACCTCGTGCCCTTGAACAAGAAATACCCCATTTCGGAGCTGCTCGAGGCCTGTACCCGCTACCAGGCGTCGGCGCCCCGGGACTTCATCACTTTCGAATACTGCATGCTGGACGGCGTGAACGACCAGCCCGCGCATGCGCGCCAACTGGTTTCACTCGTCCAGGCGCACGCGGCGCGCGGCCTCTCCTGCAAATTCAACCTGATTCCGTTCAACCCTTTTCCAGCCTCGGGTCTGAAACGCTCCGACATGCCGCAGGTCGCCGCATTTGCGAAAATTCTGATGGACGCGGGCATTGTGACCACCGTGCGCAAAACGCGGGGGGACGACATTGATGCGGCCTGCGGGCAGCTTGCCGGCGATGTGCAGGACCGTACCGGTGTGGACCAGCGCATGGCGGCCCAGCGGCAGGGTATGCTCGGGGGAATTAAAGTCGTTGTGGCCAAGGGGATGGGTGTATGAGGTTTTTCTCCAATGTGATCTGGTTGCCGGTGTGCTGGCTGGTCGTGCTGCTGGCGGGATGTGCCAACCAGCAGGGCACTTCCGGGACGGCGGCTTCCAGCCGCAGCGATATCATCACCGAATCGGATGAACCCGAGGGCCGCCGGCGCGCGCGACTCAGGCTTGAGCTGGCCTCAGGCTATTTCGAGCAGGGCCAGACCAATGTCGCGCTCGACGAGATCAAGCAGTCCCTGCTGGCCGACCCTACTTTCGCGGACGCCTATAACCTGCGCGGGCTCGTGTACATGCGCCTTAACGACATTCCGATGGCCGAGGACAGCTTCCGCCGCGCGCTTGCACTCAATTCGCGCGACGGGAATGCGGCGCACAACTTCGGCTGGCTGATGTGCCAGCAGGGTCGCTACAACGACGCGCTGCGCCTGTTCGGCCAGGCTGTGTCCAATCCCAACTATGGTGATCGGGCCAAAACGCTGATGACGCAAGGGATCTGCCAGGTTCGCGCGGGACAGCGAGCCGAAGCTGAGCAAAGCCTTATGCAGTCCTATGAACTGGACGCGGGGAATCCCATCACTGGGTACAACCTCGCGCAGTTGCTGTATGAGCGTGGTGATCTGACCCGCGCACAGTTCTACATTCGCCGCATCAACAACAGCGACCTCGCCAACGCCGAGAGCCTGTGGCTGGGCATCAAGACCGAGCAAAAACTGAATAACCGGAGCGCGGTGCTGCAGCTGGGTGACCAGCTGAAGAAACGGTTCGCACAGTCCCGCGAGGCGGCTTCCTATGAGAAGGGCGCCTTCAATGAGTGAGCTTGATCCGGTACCGGCGGGACCTTCCGGCAGTGAGGCGGTGTCTTCGGGCTTCAGCCACAGCAGCATCCCGGCCCCGGATGCGACAGCGGGTAGCCTGCTTCGCCAGGCGCGGGAGTCGGCGGGCATCCACATCGCCGCGCTGGCGGTGTCGCTCAAGGTGCCTGTGAAGAAGCTTGAAGCGCTCGAGCAGGACCGCTTTGACCTGTTGCCTGATGCCGTCTTCGTACGGGCACTCGCCTCCAGCGTGTGCCGCACCCTCAAACTCGACGCGGCCCCGGTGCTGGGCCTCCTGCCCCAGACCAGCGCTCCCAAGCTGACCTACCAGGGCACCAGCATCAATGCCCCGTTCCGCTCGCCGGGCGAGGGCCCTGGACCGTCGGTCTGGACCCAGGTTTCCCGTCCGGCAGTGCTGGCAGGCCTGCTCCTGCTGCTTGGCGCCCTGGTCCTGATTTTCCTGCCGGCCGTCAAGCACGACGGCAGCAGCGGCAAGGCCGAATCCGCCGACGCGACCATGCCGCCGGGCGGTGCTGATGCCGGCAAGCCCCTGCCGGTAGCCATTGCCGGTTCCGGCCTGGGCAACGCTGCAGCGCCTCCCGCCCCAACAGAATCATCCAACCCGCCCGACACAGTCGCCGCCGCGGCAACTGCGGCTCCCTCGGCCATCGCGACGCTGCCACCGGCGGTGGTCAATCCCGCTCCGCCGGCCGCCAGCACCCCCGCGCAGGTTGCCGCCCCGGCGGCCCCGGCGGTGCCTGCTGCGCCCGCCGTGCCTGCTCCGGTTGCTGCCGCCTCTCAGCCCGCGCCCACGGGCATCGTCACGTTCAGCGCCAAGGGCGAATCATGGGTGGAAGTGACCGATGCCAAAGGCACGGTCGTGCTGCGCCGCCTCCTGGCGGCCGGTGAGGTCGCCGGCGCATCGGGTGCGTTGCCGCTCGCCGCCGTGGTCGGCAAAGCCGACCTCACACAGGTGCAGGTGCGTGGGAAGGCTTTCGACCTGAGTGCGGTTTCCCGTGACAACGTTGCCCGCTTCGAGGTGAAATAGTGCCGCAGGCCAGCCTTCCCATTGAATCCGCTTTTCCCAAGGCGCGGCGTTCCCTGCAGGCGCGGGTCGCCTGGGGTTCGCGCATCGTCACCGTGGGCGGCGACGCGCCGGTGCGCGTGCAGTCCATGACCAATACCGACACGGTTGATGCCATAGGCACTGCCATCCAGGTCAAGGAGCTTGCGCTCGCAGGCTCCGAGATGGTCCGCATCACGGTCAACACGCCGGAAGCCGCCCAGGCCGTGCCGTATGTGCGCGAACAACTGGACCGCATGGGCATTGATGTGCCGCTGATCGGCGACTTCCATTACAACGGCCACCGCCTGCTCACCGACTATCCCGCCTGTGCGGAGGCCCTGTCCAAGTACCGCATCAACCCCGGTAATGTCGGCAAGGGCGACAAGCGCGATCGCCAGTTCGGCCAGATGATCGAAGTCGCCATGCGCTGGAACAAGGTGGTGCGCATAGGTGTCAACTGGGGCAGCCTGGACCAGGAACTGCTGGCCAGCTTGATGGATGAAAACAGCGCACGTCCGGTGCCCTGGGATGCGAAGCAGGTGATGTATGAAGCCCTGATCACCTCCGCGGTGGAATCGGCCCAGCGCGCCGAGGAAATGGGCATGCCCCGCAACCAGATCATCCTGTCCTGCAAGGTCAGCGGGGTTCAGGACCTGATCTCCGTCTACCGCGAACTGGCCCGGCGCACGGACCATTCGCTCCACCTGGGTTTGACTGAAGCCGGCATGGGCACCAAAGGCACGGTGGCTTCGGCCACGGCGCTGTCGATCTTGCTGCAGGAGGGCGTGGGTGACACCATTCGCGTCTCGCTGACGCCCCAGCCTGGCGAGGCCCGTACCCAGGAGGTCGTGATTGCGTCGGAAATCCTGCAGGCCCTGGGTCTGCGGACCTTTGTGCCCAGCGTCACGGCCTGCCCCGGATGCGGCCGCACCACCAGCACCACCTTCCAGGAACTGGCCAAGCAGATTGACGACTTCCTGCGCGCCCAGATGCCTGTCTGGCGCAAGCAGTACCCCGGCGTCGAAGGCCTCAAGGTCGCGGTGATGGGCTGCATCGTCAACGGCCCGGGCGAGAGCAAGCACGCGGACATCGGCATCAGCCTGCCGGGCTCCGGCGAGGCCCCGGCCGCGCCGGTGTTCATCGACGGCGAGAAAAGGCTGACCCTGCGCGGCGACAACATCGCGCGGGAGTTCCAGGTCATCGTTGAAAACTACATTGAAAAGCGCTTTGGCACGCAAGCCGTCGCTGAAGCCATCTGAAATTCATGGTTGAAAAAGCAACTGCCGCCGCGGTGGAGAAATCCGCCGTGGCAAAAACGGAAAAACTCCTCGCCGTCAAAGGCATGAACGACATCCTGCCGCCCGAATCGGCGCGCTGGGAGTGGTTCGAGGCCAAGGTGCGCGCGTTGATGGCCCGTTATGCCTACGCCAACGTGCGCACACCCATCGTGGAGCCGACCGCGTTGTTCGTGCGCGGCCTGGGCGAGGTCACCGACATTGTCGAAAAAGAGATGTACTCCTTCGTCGATTCGATGAACGGCGACAAACTCACGCTGCGCCCCGAGGCCACCGCCGGCATCGTGCGCGCCATGGTCGAGCACAACGCGCTGTACAACGGACCCATGCGGGTCTGGTCGGCAGTGACGCTGTTTCGCCACGAACGGCCGCAAAAGGGGCGTTACCGCCAGTTCCACCAGATCGACGTCGAGGCCCTGGGCTTTGCCGGGCCCGATGTGGACGCCGAGCAGATCCTGATGTGCCGGGCGCTGCTGCGCGACCTGGGCATTCCCATGGAGCACGTGCGGCTTGAGCTCAACAGCCTGGGCCAGCCCGGCGAACGCATGGCGCACCGCGCCGCGCTGATTGCGCACTTCGAGGCACACGCCGACATGCTGGACGAAGACGCCAGGCGCCGGCTGCACAGCAACCCGCTGCGTATCCTGGACACCAAGAATCCCGCCATGCAGGCCATCGTCGAAGCGGCGCCCAAACTGATGGACTTCCTCGGCGAAGCCTCGCTAGCCCACCTGAACGCGGTGCGCGCCGCGCTCGACGCCGTGGGCCTGACCTACCGCATCAACCCGCGCCTGGTGCGCGGCATGGACTACTACAACCTGACCGTGTTCGAATGGATCACGGACAAACTCGGCTCGCAGGGCACGGTCTGCGGAGGAGGGCGTTACGACGGCCTCTTCGAGCAGCTGGGCGGCAAACCGACACCGGCGGTCGGGTGGGGCATGGGTGTGGAGCGCATGCTGCTGTTGCTGGAAGCGGTCGGCGCGCTGCCGCCCGAAAACGCGCCCGACGCCTACGCCATCCTGCCGTCGGCCAAGGCCTTGCCCGTCGCCATGGCCGCCTGCGAAGCGCTGCGCGGCGCCGGCATCAAGGTGCAGATGCACTGCGGCACGGCCGAAGGCATGGGCAGCATGAAATCCCAGTTCAAGAAAGCCGACGGCAGCGGCGCGCGGTTTGCGCTGATTTTTGGCGACGATGAACTCGCCCAGGGCCGTGTCGCGGTCAAACACCTGCGCGGTGAAAAAGACCAGGCGCTGCAAGCCCAGGCGCTCCAGCCGCTGGACGATATTGCGGCCTGGGCCCAGACCCTGCGCGGCTGAACCACCGGGCCGTCCCGATGGGACGCCTCTCCCGGGCCTCTACAATCACCCCAACTCAATCCGCGCCGTCACCGGGCAGAACAAGAAGACTTTTATGGCAAAACACCTCGATTTGGAAGAACAGGAACAGCTTGACGAGCTCAAGCATTTCTGGAAACAGTACGGTGACATGATCACCTGGGCCCTGATTGTCGTGTTGGGCGCTTTCGCGGCCTGGAATGGTTACCAGTACTGGCAGCGCAATCAGGCGGCGCAGGCCTCGGTCATGTATGAAGAAGTCGAGCGCTCCATCCAGTCGGGCGATGTAGCCCGGATTGATCGCTCCCTGGCGGACATGAAAGAGCGTTTCGGCGGAACCGCATACGCGCAGCAGGCCGGTCTGCTGGCCGCCCGCGCCTACTATGACAAGGGCAATGTCGACGCTTCGCGTGCCGCCCTGAACTGGGTTGCCGAAAAAGCCTCCGACGAGGGTTACCAGGCCATCGCGCGCCTGCGTCTTGCGGGCCTGCTGCTTGAGAAGAAGGCCTATGACGAAGCGCTCCAGCAGGTCTCGGGCAATTTCCCCAAGGGCTTTGCGGCGCTGGCCGCCGACCGCCGCGGCGACATCTTTGCTGCGCAGGGAAAAAAAGCCGAAGCCAAGGCGGAATATGAAAAGGCCTACAAGGAGCTTGACGAACGCACCGAGTACCGCCGCCTGGTGGAAGTCAAGCTCAATGCGCTGGGCGTAGACCCGGCCGCGAAAGCCAAATCCGCAACCGAAGCATCGAATCCCGAGGTGAAGAAATGATCCGTTCGTCTTTCAGCCTGGCCCATTCCGCGCGAGTGCCGGCCCTTATCCTGCTGGTCGCCGCCTTGGGTGGTTGCTCGATGTTCGGCAGCGGTCCCGCCAAGCCGCAGCCCGCTGAACTCCAGCCGGTGACTGCCCTGGTATCGGCCCGCCAGACCTGGGCCACGCGCGTCGGGCAGGTGAATTTCCCGCTGGATACCGGCGTTTCGGGCAACAGCGTGGCGGTGGCCAGCGGCGACGGCGCCGTGGCCCTGATCGACGCCCAGACCGGCCGCGACGTCTGGCGGTTTTCGCTCAATACCCCGTTGGCCGCCGGGGCCGGTAATGACGGCAAGGTCGTTGCCGTGGTCACCAAGGCCAATGAAGTTGTTGCCCTGCAGGACGGCCGCGAACTGTGGCGCCAGAAGCTGGGCGCCCAGGCCTTCACCGCGCCCTTTGTGGCTGGTGCGCGCGTGTTCGTGCTGGCGGCCGACCGTTCGGTCAACGCCTTTGACGGGCAAACGGGGCGCAAGCTCTGGACCCAGCAGCGCCCCAATGAACCCCTGATCCTGCGCCAGTCCGGCGTCATGCTGGCCGTGGGTGACACCCTGGTGGTGGGCCTGGCGGGCCGTCTGGCGGGCCTGAACCCCTCCACCGGCAGCATTCGCTGGGAAGCCCCGATCGCGACGCCTCGCGGCATCAATGACGTGGAACGCCTCGTCGATCTGGTCGGGCACGTGAGCCGGCAGGGTGACGTCGTCTGCGCACGGGCCTTCCAGGCCAGCGTCGGCTGTGTCAACGCAGCGCGCGGCAACCTGCTCTGGACCAAGCCCGCCAACGGCGTGCAAGGCCTGGACGGCGACGACCGCTTTGTGTTCGGCACCGAAGCCGACGGCAACGTTATTGCCTGGCGCCGCACCGACGGCGAACGCGCCTGGAGCACAGACCGCCTGCGCTACCGCGGCCTGACCGCCCCGGTGGTGGTGGGACGCTCCATCGCCATCGGCGACTTTACCGGCTATGTGCACCTGCTGTCGCGTGAAGACGGCTCACTGCTCAACCGCCTGCCTACCGACGGCACGGCTATCGTTGCAACCCCCGTTCTGGTGGGCAATACGCTGGTTGCCGTGACGCAAGGCGGCGGCGTTTACGGCTTCCAGCCCCAATAAAGGGCCTTGTGGCCCTGTCTGAAATCGATTGATGAAACCTGTCATTGCGCTGGTCGGCCGCCCGAATGTGGGCAAGTCGACGCTTTTTAACCGGCTGACCAAGACGCGGGATGCGATCGTGGCCGACTTCGCCGGCCTGACGCGGGATCGTCATTACGGTAACGGCAAGCTGGGCCCCCACGAGTACATCGTGATCGATACCGGTGGCTTCGAGCCTGACGCGGCTTCCGGCATCTACAAGGAAATGGCCAAGCAGACCCGGCAGGCGGTCGCCGAGGCCGATGTGGTGGTGTTTGTGGTCGATGCCCGTGCCGGCATCAGCGCGCAGGACCACGACATTGCCAAATACCTGCGCAAGCTGGGCAAGCCCACGGTGCTGACGGCCAACAAGGCCGAAGGCATGACAGAAGGCGTGCAGATGTCCGAGTTCTTCGAGCTGGGCCTGGGTGAGGTGCTGCCGGTTTCGGCCTCGCACGGCCAGGGCATGCGCACGCTGGTCGATACGGCGCTCGCGCCGCTGAACCTGCCGGATCCGGAAGAAGAGCCTGAGCCGCAAGACCCTTCCGTTATTCGCCTGGCCGTGGCGGGGCGTCCCAACGTGGGGAAATCCACGCTGATCAACACCTGGCTGGGTGAAGAGCGCCTGGTGGCCTTCGACCTGCCGGGTACGACCCGGGACACCATTTCGGTGCCATTCGAGCGAGCCGGGCAGAAGTTTGAACTCATAGACACCGCCGGCCTGCGCCGCAAAGGCAAGGTGTTCGAGGCCATCGAGAAGTTTTCCGTCGTCAAGACCCTGCAGGCCATCGAAAACGCCAATGTGGTGCTGCTGTTGCTGGACGCCACCCAGGGCGTGACCGACCAGGACGCCCACATCGCCGGCTACATCCTGGAAAGCGGCCGTTCGGTGGTTCTGGCCGTCAACAAGTCGGATGCGGTGGACTCCTACCAGCGCGAGCTGCTGGAGCGCTCCATCGAAACCCGGCTGGGCTTCCTCAAGTTCGCCTCCATCCACGCGATTTCGGCCATCAAGCGCCAGGGCCTGGGCCCGGTCTGGAAGTCCATCGTGCAGGCCCATGCCTCGGCCAACCGCAAGATGTCCACCCCGGTGCTGACCCGGCTGCTGCTTGAGGCGGTGCAGTTCCAGCAGCCCCAGCGCTCGGGCGTGTTCCGCCCCAAGCTGCGTTATGCCCACCAGGGCGGCATGAACCCGCCCATCATCATCATCCACGGCAACTCGCTGGAGCACGTCACCGAGTCCTATAAACGCTACCTTGAAGGGCGTTTCCGCAAGGAGTTCGATCTGGTCGGAACCCCTTTGCGCATCCAGATGAAAAGCTCGCACAACCCCTTTAAGGACAAGGAATCGGCCTAGGACTACATGACCCGGCGCTAGCGCTGTGGTAAGGTCAGGTTCTATTAACTTTTGAACACGGAAAATATCGTGAGCAATAACAAAGGCCAGCTCCTGCAGGACCCATTTCTCAACACCTTGCGTCGCGAGCATGTTCCTGTATCCATCTATCTCGTCAACGGGATCAAATTGCAGGGCCAGATCGAATCCTTCGATCAGTATGTGGTTTTGCTTCGCAACACTGTGACCCAAATGGTCTACAAACACGCGATTTCCACCATCGTTCCGGGCCGCGCCGTGAACTTCGCGACCAACGAGTCTGAAGAAAGCCCCGCCAGCTGAGTTCGTCCGATGCTCCGGTGAGCGCCAAACCCCTCGTGCTTCTGGTGGGGGTTGATCTTGGGCTCCCGAATTTTGATGCCGATCTGCAGGAACTGGGTTTGCTCGCGCAAACAGCGGGCCTGCAGCCGGTCGCGCGCGTCAGCTGCAAGCGCAGGGCGCCCGACGCCGCACTCTTCATCGGCAGCGGCAAGGCTGACGAAATCAAGCTGCTGGCGCTGGACACCGGCGCCACCGAGGTCTTGTTCGACCAGTCGCTGAGCCCGGCGCAGCAGCGCAACCTCGAGCGCCATCTCGATATGCCGGTCAACGACCGCACGCTGCTGATTCTCGAAATTTTCGCCCAGCGCGCCCGCAGCCACGAGGGCAAGCTGCAAGTGGAGTTGGCCCGGCTGCAATACATGTCCACGCGCCTGGTGCGCCGATGGTCCCACCTGGAACGGCAGACCGGCGGTGCCGGCGTGCGCGGCGGACCGGGTGAAAAGCAGATCGAGCTCGACAAGCGCATGATCGGCGACGCCATCAAGCGGACCAAGGAGCGCCTCTCCAAAGTCAAGAAGCAGCGGCAAACCCAGCGCAAGCAGCGCGAGCGCCGCAACTCCTTCACTATCTCCCTGGTGGGCTACACGAACGCGGGCAAGTCCACGCTCTTCAATGCGCTGGTCAAGGCGCGCGCCTATGCCGCCGACCAGTTGTTCGCCACACTCGACACCACCACGCGCCAGCTCTACCTGGGAGACGCGGGGCGTTCGGTCTCGCTGTCGGATACCGTGGGTTTCATCCGCGACCTGCCGCACGGCCTGATAGACGCCTTCGCCGCGACCCTGCAGGAGGCGGCCGACGCCGACCTGCTGCTGCACGTGGTGGATGGCGCCAATCCCGACTACCTCGAGCAGATCGAGCAGGTGCAGCGCGTGCTTTCAGAGATCGGCGCGGCCGACGTGCCGCAAATACTTGTCTTCAACAAGCTGGACGCCATTGAAAAGGACAACATGCCCCTGCAACTGCAGGACATGTTTGAACTCCGGGACGCATTCGAGAGCTCCAGCCGCAGTGCTGAACGGGTGTTCGTGAGCGCCCGGACCGGCGAGGGCCTGCCGCTTTTGCGCGCCTTGCTGGCCAGCCACGCGGCGGCGTTGCCGGCAGAGGAAATCCCCTTGGCGGCCGAGGACCTTGCCTGACAGGGCAGTTTCATTAGGCACAATGTCGGTGTAACGAAAAAAAGTGAGTTTGATCCCATGAATCTGAACCCCGTGCTGCAGACTTTGACGACCTTGCCGGGCCGGCTCAGGCAACGCGCCCAAGGCATGTTCAACCTCAATGATCCGCGCTGGGGCCGGGACGAAGACAAAGCCTCGTCCGACGACAGCAAGCCGGAGGCGCCCCGGGATGACAAGCAGCCGCAGCGTCCCCCCAGCCGTCCGCAAGGGCAGGGCCCCAACCAGGGCCCGCCCGACCTCGACGAACTCTGGCGCGACTTCAACCGCAAGCTGGGCGGGCTTTTCGGCGGCGGCAAAAACAACAACCCCAACCGCGGCGGTTTCGGCCGCGGCAACGGCGGCGGCAATAACGGCGGCTTCCAGCCCGACATGAAAAGCGCCGGCATAGGCGTCGGCCTGATCGCCAGCGTCGCCGTGCTGATCTGGCTGGGCACCGGCTTCTTCATCGTCCAGGAAGGCCAGCAGGCCGTCATCACCCAGTTCGGCAAATACCACTCCACCGTGGGTGCGGGTTTCAACTGGCGCCTGCCTTATCCCGTCCAGCGCCATGAGATCGTCGTGGTCACGCAGATCCGCTCGGTGGACGTCGGCCGCGACGTCATCATCAAGGCCACGGGCCTGCGCGACTCGGCCATGCTGACCGAGGACGAAAACATCGTCGAAATCAAATTTGCCGTGCAGTACCGCCTCAGCGACGCACGCGCCTACCTGTTTGAAAGCAAGGACCCCGCCGCCGCGGTGGTGCAGGCTGCCGAGACCGCCGTACGCGAAGTTGTCGGCAAGATGAAAATGGACTCGGCGCTCGCCGACGAACGCGACCAGATCGGGCCGCGCGTGCGCACCCTGATGCAGACCATCCTGGACCGCTACAAGGTCGGTGTTGAAGTCGTCGGCATCAACCTGCAGCAAAGCGGTGTGCGCCCGCCCGAGCAGGTGCAGTCGGCGTTTGACGACGTGCTCAAGGCCGGCCAGGAGCGCGAACGCACCAAGAATGAAGCCCAGGCCTATGCTAACAACGTGATCCCGCGTGCGGTGGGTTCCGCCTCGCGCCTGAAGGAAGAGTCCGAAGCCTACAAGGCCAAGATCGTGGCGCAGGCCCAGGGTGACGCGCAGCGTTTCCGATCGGTGTTGGCTGAGTACCAGAAAGCGCCCCAGGTCACGCGCGACCGCATGTACACCGACGCGATGCAGCAGGTGTATACCAACGTCACCAAGGTGCTGGTCGAATCGCGCCAGGGCAGCAACCTGCTGTACCTGCCGCTGGACAAGATCATGCAGATGACGTCCCAGGGCGACGCCGCTGTTTCAGGCGACACCCCGCTGATCCCCGGCTCGGCTTCGCCCTCCACGGTGCCCGCCGCGCCGACCTCCAGCCTGCCACCCCTGGATGCCCGTTCGCGCGATTCCGCCCGCTCGCGCGACCGTGAAACTCGCTAAGGAAAACGATCGTGAATAGAGTTGGATTTATTGTTTCCTCGCTGCTGGTGCTCCTGGCCTTGCTCAGTTCCACGCTGTTCGTGGTCGACCAGCGCCAGTTCGGTGTGGTCTATGCCCTGGGCCAGATCAAGGACGTGGTCACCGAGCCCGGCCTGCATTTCAAGATGCCGCCGCCTTTCCAGAACGTCTCCTACATCGACAAGCGCCTGCTGGTGCTCGACAGCGTCGACGCTGAGCCCATGCTGACGGCCGAAAAGCAGCGCGTCGTGATCGACTGGTATGTGCGCTGGCGCATCACCCAGCCCAGCGACTACATCCGCAATGTCGGCCTGGACGAAAAAGCCGGCGCCAACCAGCTCAGCCGCGTGGTTCGCAACGCATTCCAGGAAGAGATCAACAAGCGCACCGTCAAGGACCTGCTCTCGCTCAAGCGCGAAGCGCTGATGGCCGACGTCAAGCGTGAAGTGCTGCAGGCCGTGCAGGGCGCCCAGCCCTGGGGCGTGGACGTGGTCGACGTGCGCATCACGCGTGTGGACTATGTGGAGGCCATTACCGACTCAGTCTACAAGCGCATGGTGGCCGAGCGCCAGCGCGTGGCCAATGAACTGCGTTCCACCGGCCAGGCCGAAGGCGAAAAAATCCGCGCCGATGCCGACCGCCAGCGCGAGGTGACCATCGCCAATGCTTACCGCGATGCGCAAAAGGTCAAAGGCGAGGGCGATGCCGAAGCCGCCCGCACCTATGCCGAGTCTTTCGGCCGCGACCCGCAGTTCGCCCAGTTCTACCGCAGCCTCGATGCCTACAAGGCCAGCTTCAGCAAGAAAAGCGACGTGATGGTGCTGGATCCATCCTCGGACTTCTTCAAGGCGATGCGGGGCCCCGGCACCGGCAGCGCCGCGCCCGCCAAAAAATAAGCCGCGTGGACGGCAACACCTTCTGGCTGGCGCTGGCCCTGATGCTAGTCATCGAGGGCCTGTTGCCTTTCATCTCTCCCGGCGGCTGGCGCCGCATGTTCGAGCAGATACTCACGCTGGGCGATGGCCAGATCCGCTTCTTCGGGCTGTGCAGCATCGCATTGGGGTTGATCCTGTTGGCCGTGCTGGCCTGAATCGCCTCCACCGCCCAGGCACTATTTCGCTCCGGGGGCCTTATCAGCCTCCCGCAAGCCAAAAAGCGGTCCCAAGCCCGGTAAAATGCTGTTTTTAACAGCCCACGAAAATCACAATGCCCGCCTGGTCGTCATCATGGCAATTGCCCGATCAAATTGCCGATGTCCTGCCCTCCGAGGCGCGCCACATCGAAGAGCTGCGCCGCCTGTTCCTGGATACCGCCCGCAGCTATGGCTATGAACTCGTCATGCCGCCGCTGCTCGAGCACCTCGAGTCGCTGCTGACCGGCACCGGCGAGGCCCTGGACCTCCAAACTTTCAAACTGGTCGACCAGCTTTCGGGCCGCACCCTGGGCCTGCGCGCCGACACCACCCCCCAGGTTGCCCGTATCGATGCCCACCTGCTCAACCGCAGCGGTGTGGCTCGCCTCTGTTACTGCGGTCCGGTGCTGCATACCCGCGCCGACCGCCCCCACGCCACCCGCGAGCCCCTGCAGTTCGGCGCTGAAATCTACGGCCATGCCGGCCTGGAGGCCGACCTCGAAGCCCAGCAGCTTGCGCTTGAGGGCCTCAAAGCCGCCGGCGTCACCGCATTGAGCGTCGATATGGCCGACGTGCGTATCGTCAATAGCCTGTTGGCCGGCGCGACCGTCAGCGGCAAAACACTTGCGCTGATCCACACCGCACTGGCCGCCAAGGACGCGAGCGAACTCGACAGCCTCACGGCCAGCCTCAAGGACGGCATTTCCAGCGAAGCGCGCCACGGCCTCAAGGCGCTGCTGCAGCTCTACGGCGACGAAAAAGTCCTGGCCGAGGCCGAAAAAGTCCTGCCGCCCTCGACCGGTCTGAAAGCCGCCTTGCAGAATCTCAAATGGCTGGCGGCTCATACCGGCGGTGAAAAGGGTGAGGTCAAGGTCAGCTTCGACCTGGCCGACTTGCGCGGCTATGCCTATTACAGCGGCACGCGCTTTGCCATCTACGGGCAGGGCGCCGAACTGGCACGAGGCGGTCGCTATGACGAGGTCGGCGCCGTGTTTGGTCGCAACCGTCCGGCCGCAGGCTTCAGCCTGGATCTGAAGGAACTCGTCAGCGTGCTGCCACCCCGGCCCCTGAAGGCCGCCATACGCGCACCCTGGAGCGAGGACGCCGGCCTGCGTGCCGCCATCGCCCGCCTGCGCGCAGGCGGCGAAACCGTGGCCTGCGTGCTGCCCGGCCACGAGCACGAAGTCAACGAATTCGATTGCGACCGCGAACTGGCCCATGCGGCCGGTCAATGGGTGGTCCAGCCCCTGAAGAAAGCCGCGTGAGGCCCCGTGCCTTGCGTCCGGCTTGATCCCAACACACCTTAACGAGAGTTGAAATGACAAACAAACAAACCGCAGACGCGGGCCGCAATGTCGTGGTCGTGGGCACCCAGTGGGGCGACGAAGGCAAGGGCAAGCTGGTTGACTGGCTCACCGAAATGTCGCAAGGTGTGGTGCGCTTCCAGGGCGGCCACAACGCCGGCCATACGCTGGTCATCAACGGCGTGAAGACGGCGCTGCACCTCATCCCCAGCGGCATCATGCGCCCCGGCGTGAAGTGCTATATCGGCAACGGCGTGGTGCTGTCGGCCGCCAAGCTGTTTGAGGAAATCGAAGGCCTGGAAAAAGCCGGCGTCGAAGTGCGTTCACGCCTGCGCATCAGCGAGGCCTGCCCGTTGATCCTGCCTTTCCACGCCGCGCTCGACATCGCGCGCGAAGCCTATCGCGAGAAGGGCGGCACCACCAAGATCGGCACCACCGGCCGCGGCATTGGCCCCGCCTACGAAGACAAAATCGCCCGCCGCGCGCTGCGCGTGCAGGACCTCAAATACCCCGACCGTTTCGCCGCCAAGCTGCGCGAGTTGCTGGAGCTGCACAACTTCGTGCTGACCGGCTATCTGCATGCGCCGGCCATCGACTTCGACACCGTGTACGCCGAAGCCATGCGCCACGCCGAACTGCTCAAACCCATGATGGCAGACGTCTCGCGCGAACTCAACGACGCGCACCGTGACGGCGCCAACCTGCTGTTTGAAGGCGCGCAGGGCACCTTGCTCGACGTCGACCACGGCACCTACCCCTACGTCACCTCCAGCAACTGCGTGGCCGGCAATGCCGCCGCCGGCGCCGGCGTCGGCCCGGGCATGCTGCACTACATCCTGGGCATCACCAAAGCCTATTGCACCCGCGTGGGCGGCGGGCCTTTCCCGACCGAACTTGACTGGGAAAAGCCCGGCACCGTGGGCTACCACCTGAGCACCGTGGGCGCCGAAAAAGGCGTGACCACCGGCCGCAGCCGCCGCTGCGGCTGGTTTGACGCCGCGCTGCTCAAGCGTTCGGCCCAAGTCAACGGCTTGTCGGGCCTGTGCATCACCAAGCTGGACGTGCTCGACGGCATCGACGAGCTCAAGCTGTGCACCGGCTACGAGCTCGACGGCCACATCACGGACATCCTGCCCATGGGTGCTGAGGACATCGCCCGCTGCAAGCCGATTTACGAAACCCTGCCGGGCTGGAGCGAAAGCACGGTCGGCGTCACGGAGTACGACAAGCTGCCCGCGGCCGCGCAAAAATACCTGCACCGCATTGAGGAAGTCACGGGTGTGCCCATCGACATGATCTCCACCAGCCCGGACCGTGACCACACCATCCTGCTGCGCAACCCGTACGCCGCTTGAGCGGTGATGAGCGGTTACCGGCCACAGCCTTAGCCCAACAAGCCTGCCGCCCGCCGAAAAGGGTGCGGGCTGCGAATACACCAGGAATCAGGAGCGCCCCATGTTGACAGAAGACGGCAAGCATCTCTACGTGAGCTACGACGAGTACCACAACCTTATCGAAAAGCTGGCCATCAAGATTCACCAATCCGGCTGGCAGTTCGACACCATCCTGTGCCTGGCCAGAGGCGGCATGCGCCCCGGCGACATCCTGTCGCGCATCTTCGACAAGCCGCTGGCCATCATGTCCACCAGCTCCTACAGAGCCGACGCAGGCATGACGCAGGGCAACCTCGACATCGCCCGCTACATCACCACCCCCAAGGGCGAGATCGCCGGCAAGGTGCTGCTGGTCGACGACCTGGCGGACACCGGCCACACGCTCAACGCGGTGATCCACCAGCTCAAGAACAACTACCAGCCCATCACCGAGCTGCGCAGCGCCGTGATCTGGACCAAAGGTGTTTCCACCTTCGAGCCCGACTACTCGGTCGAGTTGTTGCCCACCAACCCCTGGATTCACCAGCCGTTTGAGGGCTACGACTCTCTCTCTCCGGCCCAATTGATGGCGAAATGGAAGATTTGAGCCCCCACGCTTTTCACTGCGTCTTCGACTTCGTGTAATGCGCGAGGCCTTGCAGGCCGCGGCTCGCGAGACGCTTCGCCTCTGTCGCCCGTCCAAGCCTGCGCAGGCAGGCTTGGAGCCGCGGGCTCCAGCCCCTCGGGGGGCGCTGCGCCTGCGGCCCGGCAAAGCCGGTTCCGCGGCCCCTGCTGGAATAAGAGGGGCCATGGAAAAGTACTGTTGTTCTCAGCGATTCCGGGCTTGCCGTTAACATGCGATCATGAGTGAAACATCCACCACCCTGATCCACCATCCCTACAAGCCGCCTGCCGGGTTTGATGCCATCCCGCCAGGGGTTTACAAGGCTTCCACCATCGCGTTCCCCACCGTCGCCGCGCTGCGCAGCCGCGACTGGAAACACAAGACCGGTTACACCTACGGCCTGCACGGCACGCCCACCACTTTCACGCTGGAAGAGCGCATCGCCACCCTCGAAGGCGGCAAGTACTGCACGCTGGTGCCCAGCGGCCTGGCGGCGGTGGTTTTGGTTGGCATGGCGCTGCTCAAGGCCGGCGACGAACTGCTGATCCCCGACAACGCCTACGGCCCCAACAAGACCTTCGCGCAGGGCGAACTGGCCGCCTGGGGCATCACCCACCGTTTTTACGACGCGATGAACCCGGCCGACCTGGTTGCCAAGCTGGGCCCCAAAACGCGCCTGGTCTGGATCGAGGCGCCAGGCTCCATCACGCTGGAATTTCCTGACATGCCGGCGCTGGTCGCGGCCGTCAAGGCGCACAAGAATGCGCACCCCGCCGGCATCGTGACCGCGCTGGACAACACCTGGGGGGCGGGACTGGCCTTCAACGCCTTCGAGCTCGGTCTCGACATCTCGGTCCAGGCCCTCACCAAATACCCCAGCGGCGGCGCTGACGTGCTGATGGGCTCCGTCGTCACGCGCGACGAAGCATTGCACCACCTGGTGCACTTTTGCCATATGCGCGTCGGCTACGGCGTGGGCGGCAACGATGCCGAACTCGTGCTGCGCGGCCTGAACAGCATGGCCCTGCGCTATGCGGCCCAGGATGCCGCCACGCGGGAGCTGGCCGGCTGGCTGGCAGGTCAGCCGCAGATCGCCACTGTACTGCACCCAGCTTTGCCCGGCTCGCCCGGCCACGATGTGTGGAAACGCGACTGCAAGGGCGCCGCCTGCCTGATGAGCGCCGTCTTCAAGCCGGAGTTCACCCAGGCGCGGGTGGACCGGTTTTGTGACAGCCTGAAACTTTTCAAACTGGGTTACAGCTGGGCCGGCCCCATGAGCCTGTGTGCGCCTTACGACATTGCGGCGCTGCGCACCACCCCTTGGCCCCACAAGGGCGGCCTGGTGCGTTTCTCTGTGGGCCTGGAAGCCGTGGCCGACCTGCAGGCCGATATCGCCCAGGCCCTGGAAAAAGCCTGATCCAAAGCCCAGCCAAACACCCAGCCAAAAGCCTGGCATGGCGTGACGGCAATGCAGTACAGTAAGGGTTACCTCCTCACGAAAGCACGCAGTGGCAACTCCCAATTACTCGTACGAAAAGCGCCAGAAAGAGCTCGCGAAAAAACGCAAAAAAGAAGAAAAGCTCAAGCGCAAGGCTGAGGGCAAGACGGATGATGCGCCGGATGACGGCGCCGACACCACAGGCGACGTTGCAGGCGACACCCCCCCTGCGGATCCCGCCGCTTGAGTTACCCGCTTTCCAGCAAAGGCGGGCGAGGGCGCTGAGGCCTGCCAACAACCCGGCACACCGTGTGTGTTGCCGGGTTTTTTCTTTTTTAAGGGCCGACGTTTCGCCGCCAGACTATTTGGGCAACCAGCCCAGTCCCCTGGCATGCAGGCTCTGCACATACAGCCTGTCCGCCGTCTCCGTCACCGCGGTTGTTTCGGGATAAGCGCCCGCAGGGTCCTGCAGGTCGGCCACCACTTTTCCATCTTCCGTGAACGCCACCACGTGGCCGTAGGCCTTGGGAATGGGCCACAGGGCACGTGGCAGGCGAAGCGTGAGCTTGCGCATAAAGGGCTTGCCGGCCATCCCGTCAATTTTCGGGTTGCGCGGTTTGACCAGGCCCACCCAGACCTTGCCGTCCAGGCCGCGCATCAGGTTATCGGGGTAGCCCGGCAGGTTGTCAAAAAGCGGCTTGAGCCCCGCCTCGGTCTTGCGGACATCCAGTTCCCGCGCTTCCACCGGCAGCTTCCAGATACGGTACTGCCCCGTTTCGGCCACGAACAGCGAGCGCTCGTCCTGGCTCAGGGCCACGCCATTGGCAAAGCTCAGGCCTTTGGCCACGATGCGCGTGGCCCGGGTCGCCGGGTCGTATTCGATCACCCGGCCCGTGGCGGACTGCTCCAGGATGTCGAGAATGCTGGCTTCGAAGGTGCCTCCCCACTCCTTGGCCCCAAAGCGGGTGGAGGCGTCGCTGACATACACCTTGCCGTTGCGCGCCACCACCACCGCATTGGCATACAGGATCGGCGTGCCCGCGGCTTTGTCGGCCAGCACCGTGATTTTTTTGTCCGGCGAGATCGACAGCAAGCCCTTGAACGCATCGGCGGCGACGAGGTTGCCGGCCGCGTCGAAATCAAAACCCAGCACCCGGCCACCGGTATTGACCACGACCTCCTGGCCGCTGCCGTCCGGATTCATCCGCAGGATGGCGCCGCCGGCAACGGCGGCGTAAAGCTTTCCGTCCCTGGCCACGACCAGGTGCTCGGGGCCTTCTGCGCTCCCCAGCGCAATGATTTTCAGGTTCGCCAGTTTGTTGTTGACCGCGAAAGCACCGGTGTAGCCGGGCGCCGCAGGGGCTTCCCAGCTTTGCGGTTCTATGGGCACCGGCCACAGGCACAGGTAGGCGGCCAGCCCGGCCAGGACAATGCCGGCGGCGGCAAGGGTTTTTTTCATGCTGTTTTCTCCTCCTTGAGAATGGTCCGGGCCAACTCCGCCATGGCCTGCCTGGACCGGTCGGCCGCATTGAGCTGTATGGCTTTGGGGTACTGGCTGAAGTTGCGCTCCATGGAGCGCGCATAGCCCGGGTCGTAGTGCAGGGTGAGCAGCTCCCGCACCACCGGGGCCGTGCCGCCGGCGCGTGCGCGGGCCTGCCAGTCCTGCACCGTTGCCTTGCCGCGCATTTCCGTCAGGGCGCCCAGCCGTTCGCAGAAAAACGCCGTGTCCCTGACGAAAAAGTCGTAATCCTCGAGCAGCAGCGCCACGCGCTCGTCCTCATCGAGATGCAGGTCCAGGCAAGGGCTGACCCGCATAGCCGCGATCAGGCTGTCCGGCACGGCCACATTGCCGACTTTTTTGCTTTCGCTTTCGACATACACCGGCCTGGCGGGGTCAAAGCCCCGCAGGGTCGACCAGATACCGCTGTCAAACGCCTTCTGGCTGGGCTGCTGCACGCCGGGAATCGCGCCCAGCACCGAGCTGCGGTGATTCGCGAGCGCCTCCAGGTCGAGCACCTGCGCACCTTCGGCCGCCAGGGCCTGCAGCAGCCGGGTCTTGCCTGAGCCGGTGGGGCCGCAGATCACCCGGTAATGGAGGCTCGCGGCCAGCTGCGGCAGGTCGGCCACCAGCGCCGCCCGAAAGGCCTTGTAGCCGCCGTCAACCAGCGTGATCCGGAAACCGATCTGGTCCAGCACCAGCGCCAGCGAGCCGCTGCGCTTGCCGCCGCGCCAGCAGTAGATGAGCGGCTGCCACTCGCGGGGTTTTTCGAGCACCTCGCGCTGAATGTGTTCTGCGATGTTTTTCGCCACCAGCGCCGCCCCCAGCTTTTTGGCCTCGAACTGGCTGATCTGCTTGTACCTGGTGCCGACGATTTTTCGCTCTTCGTCGTGCAGGCTGGGCCAGTTCAGTGCGCCGGGCAAGTGGTCCTCGGCGTATTCGCCCTCGCTGCGCGCATCGATGATGTCGGAATAACGGCCCAGGGTGGCCAGCGCTTCCTCGGCGGAAATCCGGTCCAGGCTCACTTGAGGAGCTTCTTCAGTTCGGGCCACACATTGGCCAGCATGCGGGCCTGCGACTGTTCGTTGGGGTGGATGCGGTCGGCCTGGAAGGCGGCCACCGGATCGGCGGCGTCCGCGATGCCCTTGAGGAAAAACGGCACCAGCGCCACTTTTTCCGCCTTGGCGATCTTGGGGAACAAGCCTGCAAAACTCGCCGCATAGGCGCTGCCGTAGTTGGGCGGCACCTGCATGCCGACCAGCAACACCCGCGCGCCGGCCTTTTTGGCGGCCTGGGTCATCGCGCTGAGGTTTTGCTCCGTCATGTCCAGCGGCAGGCCGCGCAGGGCGTCGTTGCCGCCCAGCTCAAGCACCACCACGGCGGGCTTGTGCTGTGTCAGCAGCGCCGGCAGCCGGGAACGGCCGCCCGAGGTGGTGTCGCCGCTGATGCTGGCGTTGACGACTTTGGCGCTTTTCTTTTCGCTGGCGATCTGCTTTTCCAGCAGCGGCACCCAGCCGGTGCCGCGCTTGAGGCCGTATTCGGCGCTCAGGGAGTCGCCGACAACCAGGATGGTGTCGCCGCCCTGGGCGGCAGGGGCGGGCGTCTGCGCCCGGGCTCCCGGGGCCGCGCCCAGCAGCGCGGCCATCAGCAGCGCCGCCAAAGGTTTTACGAGGCGCGCCAGGGCCTGGACGGCAAGCTTGGTAAAGTCGGATTTCATATTTTTTGACGAGGCTGACATGTTTGAACCCGCGGTGAATGGCGTGAATGATGCTTCTGTGGCCTCCACGGCGCCCGGCATGGCCGGTGCGGCTGCAAAGCCTGAGGCATCAATTATTTCCGTGGAGCATGTTTTCAAGTCGGTCACCGACTCCACCGGCACATTGGCCATTTTGCGCGATATTGACTTCGCGCTCGCCGCGCGCGAAACCGCTGCCATTGTGGGCGCTTCAGGTTCGGGCAAAAGCACCTTGCTCTCCATCATCGCGGGGCTGGACACCCCCACCCAGGGCACGGTCAAGCTGGCCGGCCAGGACCTGTTCGCACTCGACGAGGACGACCGCGCGGCCCTGCGCGCCCAGAAGGTCGGCTTTGTGTTCCAGAGCTTCCAGCTCATGGGCAACCTGACCGCGCTCGAGAACGTCATGCTGCCGCTGGAGCTGTCGGGCGCCAAAAACGCCCGCTCGCTGGCGACGGAGATGCTCAAGCGCGTCGGACTGGGCGAGCGCCTGGGCCACTACCCCAAGGTGCTCTCGGGCGGCGAGCAGCAGCGCGTGGCGCTGGCCCGGGCTTTTGTGGTGCAGCCGGCGGTGCTGCTGGCCGACGAGCCTACCGGCAGCCTGGATTTCGCCACCGGCGAGACCGTCATGTCGCTGATGTTCGAGCTCAACCGCGAACTCGGGACCACGCTGGTGCTGGTGACCCACGACCAAGCCATTGCAGCGCGCTGCGAGCGGCGCATCACCATAGACGCGGGGCGGGTGGTTTCGACCTAGGGCCGGCCGACAGGATCAGCGCAGCTTTTGCGCCGCGGCCAGGAATTTCGCCCGGTCATCGGGCCTGTCGATCTGCAGTGCCAGGGCCTTGGCCAGGCCGCCCAGGGTGGTATGGCGCGCCGCTTCCCTGCGCACCAGGGTTCTGGCCAGGGGGCCGATGTACAGGCTCAGCATGCGGTCAAGCTGGGCCTGCAGTTCCGCGCTGAAATACTGGACATTGATGGAGTTCGATGTCCCCGACGGCGATGTCACGCCCGAAGGCCGGCTCATGTCCTGGTGGCGCAGGCCTGAGACCGGCATGGAATGCACTCGGCTGGTCGCACCCGCGCTGGTGGCGCCCGTCATCCCGCTGGCGCCGGTGACGCCCGTGCGTGGGCCGGAGGCGCCCAGCGGCCCTGAGTGCACGGGCGCGCTGGCATTGCGCGGCCGCACAAAGTTTTCGCGCGCCGTCGGGTCGGGGATGGAGACCGCCAGCAGGTCGCGCAGCCCCTGCGCGCTCACCGTGCGCGGCACCGACTTCTTCACCAGCACTTTGGCCAGCGGCCCGATCAGCTTTGCCAGCTCGGCTTCGATGTCATGCACTATCTCGGGAGTGAGGGATGCCAGCGCGGCGAAGGAGGCCGTGTGTTCGAATTCCAGATTGCGTTCCGCCGGCGCCGCCGGGATGGCATTCGGGTCCAGCACCGCATAGATCTCGTGCGAGCGCAGGTGCTTGTCCATGTGCGGGCCGAGATAGTCGAAATGGCCTGCCGCACTGTCGGTGATGCGCGAAATCACGTCGTAGTAGGCGCGCGAGACCACTACCTGGTTGGGCTTGGCGAAGTCCATGATGCGCTGGGCCACATTGATGCCGTCGCCCACCACATTCACCCGGTTGTTGATGTCGAACACCATGCGGATGGGCCCCAGGTGCAGGCCCACGCGCAGCGACAGCTTGCGGCCGTATTTCTGTGCCAGCAGGTCGCGCAGCAGCAGCGCCGACTGCAGCGCCTCCTCGGGGTCGCCGAGGAAGCAGATGGCCGCGCCGTCGCCGGTGTCGATCATGATGCGCGAGGACTCATTCACGCCGCCTACGGCCTTGGTGATCAGCTCGTTGAACAGCGACTTGACCACGACCTGCTGCTCCACCGAATAGGTGGAGTAAGACACCAGGTCCAGGAACATGATGGTGCCGAGCACGTTCTTGCGCAGGTTCTCGGCGCTGTTGAGCGGTATCGACTGCGAATTGGCGGCGTAGGCGAGCAGCGCGCTGTCGGGCGGTGCGGACACTGTCCTGACTTCAGCGGATGCCGGCGCGGGCGCGGGTGACGCAGGCGGGGCGGGTGGGGCAGGCGGCGTGGGCGGCGCCAGCACGCTGGCCGCGCGCAGTGTCTGGGTCTTCAGAAAGTCCGAGCTCATCAGCGCCTGGCGCAGCGCCGCGATGTCCTGCGGCCGCTGGGTTTCATTGGGCGTCATTGCCCAGTCGATCGCGCGCAGCAGCGGCGCGCCGAAGACCACCGCGCTGGCGGTGTCGGCGGCCTTGGGCATGCTGTCTTCGCGCACGCGCGATGCGGACTCCATGGGCTTGTGGCCTGTCGTCATCCAGTACATCACCGCGCCCAGCGAATAGACGTCCGTCCATGGCCCCTGGTGGCCCTTGCTGTGGTACTGCTCGAAAGGCGCAAAACCCGGGCTCACGATGTTGGTCATGTCCTGGTTGCCGGTCAGGCGGCGTGCCGCGCCGAAGTCCAGCAGCACCGGCGTGCCGTCGGCGCGGATATAGATGTTGTCCGGCTTGATGTCGCGGTGCAGGAAGTTCACCTTGTGCACGGCTTCCAGGCCGTCCATCAGCGGGTAGATGATCTTCAGCAGCCCCTGCTGGTCCAGCGCCGGCTGCTTGGCCAGCCAGCGCTTGAGCGGGTCGCCCGACTCGTACTCCATCACGATGTAGGCGGTGCCGTTTTCCTTGAAATAGCGCAGCACCCGCACGATGTTGGGATGGCGAAACGACGCCAGCGCGCGCGCTTCGTCGAGGAAACGTTCCAGGCCCCACTGGAACTGGCCCTTGTTTTCGCCGGAGCGGACGTGGACTGACAGGTCGGCCGAGCGCACGGCCAGGTCACCCGGGAAGTATTCCTTGATGGCCACCGGCAACTGCAGGTTGATGTCCTGGGCCAGGTAGGTGATGCCGAAGCCGCCGCCGCCCAGCATTTTTTCAATGCGGTATTCGAAGATGGTTTGACCCGCCGCCAGCGCGGCAATATCACCGCCGCCACCACCACCGCCGCCCCCACCCCCGCCAGGCGAGGGAGGGCCGGGGCGCACGGGCTGGGTCCGGGTCTTGTCTTCGGGATCGGTCATTCGGGCGTGGTCGTCGTCAGTTCGAAGTCCAATGAATCTCAGTCGCCGCGGTCAATCATCTGCATGGCTTTTTCCAGGCTGCGGCGCATGCGGTTGAAGGAGCTGCCCAGCACCGCCATCTCGTCCTTGCCGCCGTCGGTGAATTCGGGCACCTCGAAGTCGCCGGTGCTGATCTTGTCGGCGGCCTGCGACATGCGGCGTATCGGCCGCACGATGAGCCAGCTCAGCATCAGGTTGAGCACCACGAACACCACCGCGAACACCGCGGCCAGCGACGCCATGAAGGTCTTGAAGGCGCGGTCGGCGTTGCGGATGGGGATCTCCATCGGCACCGTCACCACCTGCGCTCCGATGATTTCGTTGTGCTTCCAGCCGAAGCCATTGGCCTCGCCGTAAATTTTGACCATGCTGGCCGGCGCGGCGGCCGGCACGCTGTGGCACTGCAGGCAGGCCGCGTTCGTGATCTGTATGGGCTTGGCGATATAAAGCAACCGGCCCGTGGCCGCGGCCCGCTCGGAGATCAGCTCTTTGGAGTCGGCGTTCTGGCGGAACTGCTGGACGATGTCAGCTTCCCAGTCGGTGGCGCGGTCGCGCGGGTTGGTCGGGTTCAGCGTCGCTTCCTTGTAGCCGTAATCCCGGTACTTCTTCTGGACGTGGCCCAGGGTTTCGGTCGCGGCATACGCCGGCACGGTCTGCGGCAGGAAGACTTCTTCAAGCTGCTTGTCCAGGTGGGGCTTGATCTGCTCCACCGTGTAGGCGCGCACCGAGAGGGCGGTGTCCATCATCAGCCTTGCGTTGCGCAGCACTTCCTCACGGGCGTTTTCCTGCAGCAACTGACGTGACATAAAGCCCGCTGCGCCGAAGCCGGCCAGGAACACGACGATCAACACCAAATTGAATTTAAGCCTTAATCCCATAGCGTCCCCAACTGCGTTATTGTGAAAAATCGTCGGGCCGGTGCTGGCCACAAATTGTTACTATTTTAGACTTACCCTGTCCGCATTGTGACCGCCGGTCGGCCCTGATGCACCGGTAGTAATGCCAATAAGACGCAGTTGACGGCCTGGGCGGCGCCGTTTAGACAGTGAAGAGGTTCCAGGGGCTGCAGTGATAATCCCTGCATGTCCTCTTCTCCCAAAGTCCTTTTTGGCTTCCATGCCGTCGGCGTCCGCATCAAAACCGCGCCCAAGTCCGTTCTCGAGGTGTTTTTCGATGCGTCGCGCCGCGACGCGCGCATGCGCCAGTTCACGGACCGCGCCCGCGAGGCCGGCGTGCGGCTGATCGAGTCCGACGGCCTGCGCCTGGCCAAAATGTGCGGCAGCCATGGGCACCAGGGGGTGGTGGCCCGGGTTGACGCGCTGGCCCAGGTCAAGTCGCTCGATGAGCTGCTTGAGCAGCTTGAAGAGGCCGGCACGGCCCAGCCCTTGCTGCTGGTGCTCGACGGCGTCACCGATCCGCACAACCTGGGCGCCTGCCTGCGTGTGGCCGACGGCGCCGGCGCCCACGCCGTGATTGCCCCCAAGGACCATGCGGCCGGCATCAACGCCACCGTCGCCAAGGTCGCCAGCGGCGCGGCCGAAACAATGCCTTATTTCATGGTCACCAACCTGGCCCGCACCTTGGGCGAACTCAAGGAACGCAATATCTGGTGCATAGGCACCAGTGACGACGCCGAAAAAACCATTTACGACGTGGACCTGAAAGGCCCGGTCGCCCTGGTGCTGGGCGCTGAGGGCGAGGGCATGCGGCAGCTCACGCGCAAAACCTGTGATGAACTGGTCAGCATCCCCATGCGCGGCGCGGTGGAAAGCCTGAATGTCTCCGTTGCCAGCGGCGTTTGTTTGTATGAGGCCCTGCGCCAGCGGCGTTAAGGCCAACCGGGCTTAAATCAAGCCGTACCAGCCCAACAGCGCCCCCGCGCCCAGCAACCAAAGCAAGTGGATGCGGCTGCGCCAGACGATGAGAGCGGTGGCCGCCGTCACCAGCCATACCGGCCAGTCTTTCAGCGAGCTGCCGTTGGCAGCGGCCAGAATCCAGCTCGTGGCGATCAGCAAGGCCACCACGATGGGGGCCATACCTTGCTTGAAGGCGCGCACCGCCCGCAGTTCGCGGTTGCGGTGGCCCCACTGCGCGGCCGTGTAGGTCAGCGTGGTGCTCGGAATCAAAATGCCCAGCATTGCCAGGAACACGCCCAGCAGCCCCGTCAGCATGCCGCCGGCATTCAGGCCCACGTTCCAGCCCAGCAAGGCGATGAACAGCACGTTGGGTCCCGGCGCCGACTGCGCGATGGCGATGGAGGCGTTGAACTGGGCGTCGGTCAGCCAGTGCTGCTTGTCGACCAGAAAGCGGTGCATGTCGGGCGCGGTGCTGATGGCCCCGCCCACCGACAGCAGCGACAGCGAGAGGTAATGCAGGAACAGGTCAAACCATTCCCGTGCGCCGAAGGCCAGGTGCAGCGTCTGCAATGGTTCGTTCATGGCTGGAGCTTCCGGTAGGCCAGCACGCAGGCCGCAAGGCCCAGGCTCAGCAGCACGTAAGCCAGCGGAATGCGCAGCAGCGCGATAGACACAAAGCACAGCACGCCCAGGCCCACGCACAGGTGCATGCCCAGCACGTTTTTCTGGAGGGCGCCGAAAAGCTTGAGGCCGGTCGCACCGATCAGCCCGGCCGCCACCGCGCCCATGCCGCGCAGCGCGCCCGCCACACCGGGGTGGCCGGCAAACTGGGCATACAGCACCGCCAGCAGCAGCACCAGCACCAGCGGGAGCGTCAGCATGCCGGCCAGCGCCGCCATCGCGCCCTTGAGGCCGAAATAGCGCCCGCCCACCATCAACGAAAGGTTCACCACGTTGGGGCCCGGCATGATTTGCGCCACTGCCCAGTCTTCAATGAACTCCTCACGTGTCATCCAGCGTTTTTTTTCGACCAGCTCGCGCTGCACGACAGCGAGGACGCCGCCGAAACCCTGAAGGGCCAGCAGGGTGAATGAAACAAAGAGGTCGGTGAGGGACTTGGGTTGCGGATGCTCTTCCGCGGGCATGGGGCTCATAGACCCATTATCGCCGTGCGCATCGCGCGCCCTGATTCGTTTGCGAGAAGCCGAGGCGCTTCATCTGCTATTAAAACGATAGCTCGCCGATCGTGGTTCACGAGGGCTTGTGCCTGCAAATCCGGAAACCGCCGGGCGCTGTACGCCTAAAGCTTTAGCTCCCAGGTCTCACCCACCAGCTTATGGCCAAAGCCCTGGTAGGGCTCGCTCTTGACCAGTTTGAAGCCGCGCTTCGCATAAATCGCGCGCGCCGCCGCCAGGCAGCTGTTGGTCCACAGCACCATTTTTTTGTAGCCCTTGGCGCGTGCGAACGCGATGCATTCGTCTGACAGCCGCGCGCCCAGGCCCAGGCCGCGCGCGCCCGGCGTGAGAATCAGCATGCGCAGTTGCGCCACCGTGGCCGACTTGCGCACCACGAACACCGCGCCCACCCGCTCGCCGTCAAGCTCCGCAATCCAGCACTTTTCGCAATCGGGCTGGTGGTTCTTGAGGTATTTGCCTGCGATGTCGGCCACCAGCGCCTCGAACTCGCTGTTCCAGCCGTATTCGCGCGCGTAGATTTCGCCGTGCTGCTGCACCACCCAGCCCATGTCGCCGGGCTGCGGGTCGCGCAGCACCACGGTGCGCGTCGCCGCGGCCTCGCCGGGACCCGCCAGCAGGCGCTGCACCGTCGCCATGGCGCTCACCACCTTGCGCTGCTCATCCGGGGCCAGCCCGGCCAGCAGGGCGGCCGCTTCGTCGCGCGACTGCTGCTGCAGCGGTGCGAACACCGCGTGGCCGGCTTCCGTCAGCTTGAGCAGGCTTTGCCGCGCATCGGCAGGAGAAGGCACGCGCGCCAGCCAGCCTTTGGATTCAAAGCGCCGCAGGATGCGGCTCAGGTAGCCCGCGTCCAGCGACAAATCGCGCCCCAGCTCGGTGGCCGTCGGCTGGTCGCGGTGGGCCAGTTCGTACAGCACCCGCACCTCGGTCAGCGAGAATTCGCTGCCCAGGTAAGGGGCCAGGACGCCGATGCGCTGGGTGTAGAAACGGTTGAAACCGCGAATCGCCTTGATGTGCGCCGTGGAGGGCGCCGGCGAGGGGAGGGTAGTGGAACTTGAAGAGGCCATGACGGCTATCATCAAGCAATTGATTGACAAAGTCAAGTAATTGGGGTTTGCCGTACTGCCCGCTTGCGAGCCCCAGCTTCAGATCACCCTGCGCGGGGCCGCGGTGGCCGCATCGCCGCTGTTGGGCGCGCCCGTCGGCTCTATCAGCAGTAGCTGCGCCTCCTGCGCCGCGCGCGGCCGGTGCCGCACGCCGCGCGGCACCACATAAAGCTGGCCGGGCTTGAGGATCACGGTGGGGCTGCCTTCGATGTCGATATGCAGCTCCCCCTTGAGCACCAGGAAGAAGTCGTCGCTCTCCGGGTGCGAATGCCAGCTGTACTCGCCTTGCACCTTGACCACCATCACGTCGTGGCCGTTGAATTCGCTCACGGTGCGCGGCTGCCAGTGGCCCTCAAAGCTCGCGAGCTTGGCCTGCAGGTCTATGGCGTCGGTTTTCATGGAACTCCTCTTGTGTGTGGTGAAAGACAAGAGTCTGCTTGTCCGCGCCTGCCGCGTCTTGTACGATTGTTTCATGCACCATGCCCAGGAACCCACCTCACAAGACTGGGCGCGCTTTCGTCCCGGCGCTTTAGCCGGCGTGACGCAGATGAAGGCCCACTTCACCGAGCACAGCTTTGRACGCCACAGCCACGAAACCTATTCCATAGGCGTCACCGCCTCCGGCGTGCAGACCTTTCATTGCGGCGGCACGTTGCATGCCAGCCTGCGCGGCGACGTCATCCTCTTCAACCCCGACGAGCCGCACGACGGCCAGCGCGGCACGCAGGAGGGCTTTGGCTACAGCATGCTGTATGTGGCGCCGCAGGTCGTTGACGAGTGCCGCGACAGGGAGGCCGGCGTCGACATGGCCGCCTACTTCCGCCAGCCCGTGGTGCGTGACGCGGCCATGGGCCGTGCGCTGGCGCAAGCCATAGGCGCGGCCGGGCAGGCCCAGGAATCGTTGCGCGCCGAGGAACTCACGCGTGATGTGCTAGTGCGGCTGCTGCAGCGCTATGGCGAGCGGCGCAGCGCGGGCGAGGGCGGCAAGGACGCCGGCGCGGCCCGCATGTCCCGCATCCGCGACTACCTGCGCAGCCACTACGACCAGGACATCACCGTGGAGGCCCTGGCGCGCGAGGCCGGCCTGTCGCGCGTGCACCTGACCCGCGCCTTCGCTCGCCAGTTCGGCGTGCCGCCCCATATTTACCTCAACGCCGTGCGCCTGGAACGCGCCCAGTCAGCCATGCTGGCCGGCCATAGCCTGGCCGAAGTGGCCGCCGCCTGCGGCTTTGCCGACCAGAGCCATTTCAGCCGGCGTTTCAAGGGCAGCGTGGGTTTGGCGCCTGGGGCCTGGTTGCGGCAGATGAAGGTTGGGGGCTAGCCAAACTATGCCAGTGCCTCAATATCTTTCATATACCGGAAAGGTCGCTACCGTGGCGCTTTCCGGCGCTGCGGCACTGGTCGTGTCCTTGCTTACGGCCCTTTATACGATAGTGCTCTGTGGCAGTTCTCTGGGCGGTACGGCAATCAGTGTTGTTTTCGGCTTGGTCGCTTTGGTAATGCTGGTGATGCTCGGCTATGGTTTTCGGAGATTGTCGTGGCTGCTTAGGGCATTGGCGGGAGTGGTATTGCTTGCCGGAAGTTTTCTGCTCTTGCCGCGTCCGACATGTGCGGCCCAGCCTCAAGCAAGCACGGACTGCCGATGACCCATCGAAGCAGGGTTAACCCACTGCCAACCTTAGGCTTTCAACTGTGTGGCTGACTGGTTTCCTCGCTGGGTATATCTGCGTCCTGCTGCCTGGTGCTTTTTTCCTGGCAAGCGGAGATTCCGAGCCTGTTGGGGCGCCGGCATCTGTGTTGCTTCTGGGTTTTATCGCTGCCTGGCTTGCTTGTGCCGCCTACTGGCTGGCCGGACAGATGTCTCGCCGTTCGCCTAAGGGTGCTGTTTCGCTGATTTCCGGTGCCCTTAGTTCCGCGGCATTGCTGGTGGCTTTGACTTGGATGCAATCCGACGTTTCAGGCTGGGCGTCGCTATTGATTGCCGCGGCGATAAGCATGGTCGTTGCCGCCGGCGCATCATTTTTTGCACCGGCGCGAGCCCGACAGCAACCAGCATTGAAATGAAGACAACAAAGCGCCTCATCATTGCATTCGCCGGCTGGATACTGCTCGGTCTTGTCGTCCTGGTCTATAAGGGGCCGTACGCCCGCGGTACAGCGCTCTTCACGGTGTGGTCCCTGTACTCGTTCGCTGCTGGAATCTGGGTCCTCATGCCTCTGCTGAAAATAGTCAGTGCGGCCATGGACAAGGAGAAGGCGCGCGGGTCAACCCATGCGGATGAAAGCTAGCGCTTGAGGCTTATGTACGAAATCACTCGTCATCAAGAGCAGCGTTCGCTCATCTCGCTCAGGCGCGACCGGATCGACGACAACGCCATCCAGGGATTCGTCATCGGCACCTCGGATGATCTGGTGCTTCTTCAGTATGTCTACGACTTCCGTCTTGATGGACTCATGGTTCTGGCTGTTGCCGACATCACGGAGGTTCGTTGCACTGCAACGGATAGATTCCAGCAAACCCTTCTGGATACGGATGGGCTTGTAGCGCAGGTTCCGTTTGGACTGCGAATCAATTTGGAGGACTGGAGATCCGCCATCGCTGATCTCGCACACGGGTATCCGCTGCTGATTCTTGAATGCGAGCGCCTGGAGGCGCCGGACTTCGTGATTGGAAGGGTGAAAGAAATGGCGCATGGCGAGGTGCGGCTGGAGTGTTTTTCAGGCGCCGCAAATTGGGACGAAGAGCTGGTGAGCCTCAAGTACGAGGACATCACCTCGTGCCAGGCGGGTACAAATTACACCAATGTCTACCAACGGTACTTTGAGCGAAACGCCGCCTGAGACTCGGTGCCACCTCAGGGCGTGAGGTGCTGTTCTGGTGTCTTTGAGCCGAAAGTGTCCATTGCTGCGATTACCCGGCCTGGCTAAAAGAGGGATGTGACAACTTCCGCATCCTCAACCCAATGACAAACATCACCATTGAATACCGCCACAACTATCCGCTGGACCCGCTCGATGTCGTCCGTGTCTTCGACCAGTCCGGCATCAAGCGGCCGACGGGCGACCTGCCCCGGATCGCGCGCATGTTCTCCGCGCCCAGTTTGCTGCTGTCGGCATGGGTGAACAATGAGCTGGTGGGCCTGAGCCGTTCGCTGACCGACCATGCCTACTGCTGCTACCTCTCGGACCTTGCCGTCGACAAGAAATACCAGGGCGCCGGTATAGGCAAGGAACTCATCCGGCGCACGCAGGCTTTGATCGGGGACCAGGTGTCCCTGATACTGCTGTCCGCGCCAGACGCCATGTCTTACTACCCGGCGCTGGGCTTCGAGCAGGCCGGCAACGCGTTTGTCATCCGGCGTAAGCAATAAGGTTGCGGCAACGCCTGCGCACTCAGCAAAACGCGGCGTTCTCCTACACAATGTTACTTTTCGCTTGGCTATATTGAGGGCGCGGCCTCTGTTAGAGATCGCACCTCTCCGCTGGTATTACCAGTTTTAAGGCCCGGGCCGCCCGGGTTTTTTTTTGCCCGGGCCGCCGCGATGCTGTATTTATACGCAGTAAGCTTTATTTGCCTGCCGTGACCCTGCCGGCCATTTGCCAATGAGCAGGATGTTCTCCGTCATGACCCGTCCCACCGCGCTCCCCGACGATTCCGTCAGCATCGAGCGCTTTCGCCTGCTGGTGGATTCCGTGGTGGATTACGGAATTTTCATGCTCGACCCAGGCGGCCACGTGGTGTCATGGAACGCCGGTGCAAGCCGCATCAAGGGCTATAGCGCCGACGACGTGATCGGGCGGCATTTCTCCATGTTTTATACGGACGAGGCACGCGCCACGGGGTGGCCGCAGCAGGAGCTTGAGTTCGCCAAAGCAAGAGGCCGCTTTGAGGACGAGGGTTGGCGAGTCCGCAAGGACGGCTCGCGGTTCTGGGCCAATGTGGTCATCACCGCCTCACCGCCT